>CAYTDR010000162.1:0-11346 GCA_964436185.1 uncultured Candidatus Obscuribacterales bacterium
TAGTTTTTGCAGTTCTCATAGCCATGGAGCAAGTCTGCTTCTATCGTACCTAGTCCTTTGGGAGGATGGACATTCGACATTCAATCAACACCATGATGGGTGTATCGCCTCGTCGATACCAACTAGACTGCAGATCAGGAATCTCATAGAGTCGGAATCATGAATCAACATCTAAACGAGCCTACGATTTCGGAAGATAGTTTCGTAAGACAAGAACGGATGCGCTTATTATCGAGAGAGGAGTGCCTTAGAACTTATCTAACGATTTTCGAACCTTCGATGATAGCGGCAATAAGACAAGGCTCCCGCGAAAAACTGTGGGTAGCTTCGATTCCCCCTACGGACAACTCAAATGTTCGGTTGGCTGGTTCACTAAGAATTCGCGATAAATTTTTCTCAGACAGCAGAATTTCACATTCCACTTTGTTAGGTGCGGAATATTTTTCTGGAAGTGCCAATGGAAATTTATCGATTCTAAGACAAAACAACGAAGGAAGGCTAGACCTAGAAGCGCGAATCAAGGAGTTAGAGCAAATAAATGCGCGCCTTGAAGGACTGGTAAATGCCGACCCTCTCACGGGTCTGCTGAACCGAAGAGGTCTCCAAACCATATTTGCTCGCGAAACTGCTTATGCAAAGCGAACGCGTACGACTCCTATAGCAGCCCTGCTAGATCTGGATAACTTCAAAGCTTTCAACGACAATTATGGATACGAAGTCGGTGATAAAGTTTTGAAGGCCGTGGCGAAGTCGATAAAAGAAGGGATTCGCGGGTCGGACTGGTGTGGGCGAGTTGGTGGAGATGAGTTCTTAGTTCTTTTGCCGTCAACTTGCCTAAGTGATGGATTTGCTGTCCTGGACCGATTGAGGATGACCATTAGTAAGAAAACGGTAGTAGCGGTTTTCCCTGACGAACTGCTTCACATGACTGTCAGCATCGGCCTTGCAGCTCTCGAATCAGATATAACGACTATCGAGGACATTTTAAGGGTGACCGGGAGTTCACTCAGAGCAAGCAAACATTCCGGAAAGAATCGAACTACGGCACAGGGATGCAGCGGTGAAGAAAAGTCCAGAAGCACAGCAAGTGATGATCAAAGCGCGCTGAACATCAGTCCCAAGAAGCCCAACATCAAATCACAGTTGTAATTGATGCATATGAAGGAAATCAATGGAGGTAGGTTATGAGAATCTTGATTGCCATAGACAATTCTGAATGCTCCGAATTCGCAATTGAAGAGGTATTTAACAGGAATTGGGGCTCTGATGTGCAATGCAGAATAGTAACAGTAATCGAACCGGTTACGGTCGGCGTGGTCGATCCTATGTATGTTCCCATGATGGAAGAGGCCCAGCGAGAACATATTTGCTCGATGCAGAAGATCATTAATGCAAAAGCTGACCGGTTGAAGGAACGCTGGATTGATGGCCAGATCACCGGAGAGGTTTTGATCGGTCTTGTTGCGGAATCGATCATAGAGGAAGGTATCCGGTGGAAAGCGGATCTTATAGTGTTAGGCTCGCACGGAAAAAAAGGGATACAAAAATTTCTTCTCGGTAGCATCTCGGAGAAGGTAGCGATTGGGGCTCATTGCCCGGTAGAGATTGTGAAGAGCAAGCCAGCTCCGACATTGCCAACAGGACAAGATGCAAAAACAAAATCCCCCACAGCCTAGAGCATCAGCACTGTATACAGTATCATAGAGACTATCACGATCTATAATTTATGGGACTGCAAGCTCCGCTCCCAATTACATACTTGTTTTGATGTTTCAAATCTATTCAGCTTCGGTATCGAATTCGGAACCTGGTGTTCGAACAACTATGACTGAATGATCAGCATTCTTGACTATAGACTTGGCCACCCGAATCGAACTCGAACCGGTCTGCAAGTTTACTCTGTCGGCACCCAGAACGATCAAATCCGCTGCAATCTCGGCAGAATAATTCAACAGGCTCTGTTCTGGAACTCCAGACAAAACTTGCCAGCTAACCTTCACCTTAATCGCCTTCATTTGCCTTCTCAAATCGATTGCCATCGCGTTAAGTTTCTTCTGTACTTCCGCTGAATCGACTTGCTCCATTATTCGTTCGTTGCGCTGCCTGAATCGGAGAGCGTTTGGGGTGGATTGGCAAGGAACCATAACATCAACCAGAACGATCTCTGTACCCCTTCCCATTGTTGGGTCGGTATCCACTTAACAGCTTCCGTTGCATTGGTGGAAAAGTTACATCCAACCAGGACTTTGGACCAGGGAACCATCGCAATGCGCTCGAAATTAAAGGAAGCGTCATGCCGACTGGCGATCAGCGTTGCAGATCGTATTATCTCCACCGTGCATGGTGCCTTCTCAACCACTTCATCAGCAACGCTGCCAAGGAAAAGCTGTTCGGCACCCTTGAATCCGTAAGACCCCACTACAATCAGATCTGCCTGCCACATCGATGCAATTGCTACAATTTTGCTACTGGTAATACCTTTCTCAATAACGGTAAACACTTCGTTGCCTGGAAAAACCTTCTGCAACTCCTTTTGTTTCTCTTCAATGTACTGCACTGATGCTCGAGTTCTTTGGCCTCATTTTTCAGATTTTTCCACGCCTGTTCCGACATGCCTGCGTAGGCGCTTTGATCAGGCACTACGGTGCAAATACAAAACTCCGCGTCGTCCGGCCAATCCCTACTTTTTATGTGGTCTAGTGCAGCCTCTGAATATCTAGAGTTGTCGATTGCAATTAGTACCTTCATTTTTCGCTATTGCACCCTCGCAAATTTGAATCTCCCATGGCGGCAGTGATACTTGCACTGGATGGAAGCCCAAGGAGAACCTCTAAAGGGTTTTCTAGCTCAGTAATCCTTAGGAATGATCAGAACGTATTTTTTATGATCACCGCACGACTTTAAATATTTAGGACTTTCTACCCACGGCGCGACAACTCAGGGTCTGTAGTCTCCTGACTATGTCTCGTTACTGCCAGCGGCACAACCATTACATTCGAGGGAGTCTCTGCAAGCACTGACCTTGAAACACTGCCCAGGGAGCGAAATCCTGACCTCTGATGCGAACCCAATACAATCAGATCGGGTTTGAGTAGGAGTACCTGCTCTATAATCTCCGTCGCCGGATCCCCCTCCAACACGATTTCATGAACATTTGGAGAATGCCAGGTCTCTTGCAACTGCAGGCCAAAATTGCGCACCAGTGCATGACCTTCCTTATCACGTTGCTCCGCGATCGACTCACTCAATGGAGAAGGCAACAAGCTCAGATAGCTGTTTACGAGAACCGGACGAACAATATGAATCAGATAGAACTCACTGTTGGGAGGCCAGGGATAGTTCAAAATTACTGGCAACATTAGGTTTGCCGCACCTTGATTCTCAACCGTAATGAATACCTTCATGTAAGGACCTCCAGCTGTATGAGTCTACCCTCGTAGCGATTGTCTCTGATTACAGTAAAGATGTGCATCAGCCAAAAGTACAATTAGTGGCATTGCACTACTGATGCGACGGTGACCACATCAGTATCATCCTCTCGATTCTAGGAATCCGCCTTGCAGCAGATGTAGAGACCACTCTGGTCAGCGAGAATACCTTCAGTTGACGAAGATGCAACAAAAAATTCCGCGAAGAGCGTGGAGCCCATTTTAAAGGAGAATTCTAATGACTATATCGCGCATTACACGCATCCTTGGAAGGATCGGTTCGACATGGCGAATTCAAAATGCAAAATCCAATGCTAGTCCAGGTGTAATCGGACCTCTGTAAGTCCGTCAGGACCGGACAAACTTGTCATTTCCAAGCCACAGTTACTGAAAACCTCAAGCATCTTTTTATTTTCGGTCAATACCAGCGCAAAAAACTCTCTTAAGCCTGCGTTCCTTGCAATCATGGTGAGATGCTTCAAGAGCAACGTGCCGATTCCCAAACCATGAAACTCATCTTCGACATCGAACGCCAACTCAGCATCAATCGAATCCGCTTTCGGAGAGCGAATATAACGCCCTATTCCAGCAGGTACCACACAACCCTCCTCATGTATGCTGGCCACGAGAGCCACATGGTCCTTAAAATCCACTTCGGTAAAATAAATCAACTCCTCCGGCGAAAGCTCCTTCTTGACCGTGAAAAAGCGAAAGTAGCGCGAAGTGTCACTGAGATGCCTCATCTCTTCTTGCATGAAACCCTTATCGTCTGGACGGATAGAACGAATGGTTACACATCGTCCATCCAACAATTTCTCCTCGGCGCAGTAATTCGCGATCGGACAATTTGTTGCTAACATCTGTGACATCCCTCTGACATAAAGTCAGTCTCAGTCTTCGTCTCTGGTTGCATTACCTTCGGCTCTTTCTTGTGCTTTTCTTCCTTAGATGTTTCAGAGGTCTCAAGCTTTTTCTTCTCCTTAACAATTTCGACAGAACAAGGGGCTTTCTTCAACACTTCTTCGGCCACGCTCCCCAGCATAAAATGCTGCAACCCTTTGCGCCCATGCGAACCAATAACTATTAGGTCCGCATTCCAGGTGCTTGCCCAATGGCAGATTTCATCCACAACGAGGCCTGTCAGAACTCGGGCCTCGATTTTGTGTTCGGGGATCTGATCTTTGAGCATCAACCCCATTTTGGTCACCAACTCCGTAGAGTCTACATAGTCTTGGCTCGGTACGCGTTCATCAAGCAGAACTCCAAGACTGCAATCAACAGGAACCGGCTCAACAACATTTAAAATAGTAAACTCGTCGTCAGCTTTCCATGAGAATTTGCCGACAAGCTCAACAGCTCTCTTAGAACACGACGACCCATCAACTGCAACAATAATTCTCATTTTTGCTCCTCCAACATCATACCTTGTATGTTGGCATTGATCTCTGCTTATTCACTTCATTCCATGGGATTACCCGAAAGGATGAACTGACTGACCGATGCTAACGAGGATAGTTGCTGCGAACTGAAAGTCTTAGACTCCAGAGAGCCGCTCGCAAGAGCTAGAACGATAGCGGCACACCCAACTGGATGAGCCGGACAGACACTGCATATGATGGTAGTGCAATCTACTTTTAGTGTTGTCCGCCGCCTATAGATGAGGGGACTGCTAAGCGGCATTAGCGGCTGCAGAGCATAATCCACAATCTAATTCTTAGGATTGAGGAAAAAGAGCATCAACATTGTCATCATATGACCATGAGTTGTTTCCTAGGCAACGAGCGGGCCAACCTGCTCAAAGTCGACGAGCGATTTTCGCCCCGGTCAGAGACTCCTCTGCAGTCATACGAAATCGAGCATCCATACATCAGTGTGCGAGGAGATGTTGCAATAGCGACTTATTCCGCAACCGCAAAATTCGCTGGTGCTACGCCGAAAAGCTTACACTCGAATATAACGGAGGTCTATGTGAAGGAAAAGGTATGGAAACGCCTGCATTACAGGTGTCATTGGAATCTGGCAGTGTTAACCGCTAATACAGGACAGAATGAACCACCAAAAGATGGCAGCAAACCAGAGCAGTCAAAGTTATGAAGGCATCACCATTCTCAATATGCTTGCACCGCATCTGGTTGCTTCCATCATCGCTCAGTATAGGTTCGTAGAGTTTATTCTCAGGTCAATAATCAGAATCATTTCAATGACTCCGATGCGATTGACTGACCATGTCTAACAAAGCCTCCAAGGACTTTCTCCATTTTCACTCTGTTCAGCTTCGTAACCGTGTCGAGTTCTTTTGGAGTTCTCTTGCTAATGTTTTGGGTTCTGCGATGTCTTTTCATTTTTCGTTCCTCGCACTTGCACCGATCAATGTTTGGTCTCCACGTAGTCTAATCATGCTAGACGGATATGAGGAATCTGTGAGGAAATGTGGCTTATCATGTATCAGAAGGATTTCAAATTATGAAAATACTATTTGCGGTCGACGGATCCAACTGCTCAAAAGAAGCAATCAGAACGGCCCTCAGCCTTAAGTGTCCAATCGGCACGGAACTGAGAGTCGTTTCAGTAGTCGATTTACCCGCATTGATTGTAACCATTGAAAGTGCCAAGGAACGAGAAACCGCAGCGTCGCAGAAACTAGTTTCTGACACGGTGGAGAAGCTGCAAGAGACTCACCCGGATGTTCTGATCGAGGGAATGCTACTGGAAGGGCGCACAATTCCTGAGTTGCTGAGGATGAGCAACGACTGGCCAGCACACCTGATCATGGTTGGATCCCATGGCAGACGTGGCGTCTCGAGCTTCATTCTGGGAAGCGTATCTCGAGCAATGTTACTCAACGCAAAGTGCGCCGTGAGGATCGTGCGATCAACGCGACAAGCCAATGCAGATACGCAGGCAATGAATGTTCTGGTAGCGCTAGACGAATCGGAGCACTCAAAATACCTTATCGATCATGTTGCTGCTTTGCCCTGGCCATCCGGAACAAGGTTTAAATGCCTCCATGTGGTGCCTGAGTTCGCCAGCGAGGTGTTTCTCGACCCCGACACAGGAGTGGCCACCGAGTTAGCAAGACATTATGCAGAAGAGGTGGAGCGGCACAGAAAGTGGGTCTTCTCCGAAGCAAACAAGGTGAATGATAGGTTCGATCAGGCAGTGGCGTCAGGAGAGCTGATTATCGGTGAGCCTAGAGAGAAGATTCTTGAGATAGCAGAACAATGGCCGGCGGACTTAATTATGCTTGGTTCTCACGGCAGACGTGGACTGGAGAGACTTACATTAGGCAGTGTATCCGAGACTGTAGCCATGCACGCAACCTGCTCAGTTGAAGTAACCCGGTCTCCTGCTTTGTTCAGAGCTGGAGAGCCCTCGAGTCATCATTAGTTATACCTTCACTCGAATCAACCGCGAAGAACCCAACGGATAAATATCCTGAGCACCATCTAAAGAGCAAGCCTCCGTGACAGCTCCGACTGGTATCGTCGTCTAGGATCGAGCTGTCTCAATCGGCGACGGAACTCCTCATATTGCGGATAAGTCCGCTCGACGACCCAAAGGGGTAGCCGGGAATCCTTGATTATGTTAGGCAAAGACTCAAGCTCTACGGTAACATCATCAAGAAACTCAAGGAACCTTAAACCAGCTCGACATCTGGGAAAATTTAAGGCAAAGCAGATTCCGTTCCCGTCAAATCTCAGTAGTTTCTGTGTCCCGTGAAACATCTTTGCGGTGGCAATGGTTATTGGTAGATCGTTCGTTGATAGCCACCATCGAACTCTTTCAACAAACTCAGGAAAGCGTGTCGGTCGGATTAGCAGCTGGGATTCGAAGAATCCTTCGCCACCAAAGAAATGAAAATACAGATCTCGGAGAAATTTACTTGGAAAGTAGCAATGGTCAACAGCTTCGACTCGAGAGGCACCGGCTGAAATTAGCTCGGAGTTATGAAAAATAGCGTTCATCAAGCCCGTGGTGGCGTATCCAAAACCTGCAGGGCTGAGCGAGCCACGAGTTTCTGAAGTCAATGTGAGTGGAGATCTGAACGGTTTGCCAGGACGGACTGGAACGAATGTATTTTTTCTTTCTCGAGTTAAGCTGTCCTTGCTACGTTCAGATTGTGAAAAGGTTCCGGATTTGATGAAACCATTGCCGAATTTGCCGTCAGTCTGAACGAAATCGTGCCAGCTGAAGATGAAGTCATTCTTGTTGGCACGCTCTTTCAATATCAGCGGTAGATCAGAAATGCTTACTTCCTCGGCTACCACATCCATTGTCGGGGCAGGCAAGGTCCATACCTTCAGATCAACATTTACAATGGTGCCAGTCAATCCGAAGCCTCCACAAGTCAGCTCAAACAGTTCCTCGTTCTCCTGCCTCGACGCCTGAACAGTACCAATATCAGGATGAAATACGTGCATCGAGAGAATCTGGTTGATGAACGTTCCATCTTTCAAGTGGTTCTTTCCATGAACATCGGCAGCCACGCAACCACCTATTTCAATCGTTGGGTAACCAGGTAAAATCGGAATGTAAAATCCGTTATCCAACAGGAAATCCAGAAGTGGTCCGACGGGAGTGCCCGTGCCAACGCGAAGTACGTGGTTTACGGTATCGAGCATCTCGATACCGTCCAGCCCGCCGACCTCAATGGAGGTAACGCCACTTCCGAAGCTAGCCGCGGACATTGACAGCCCAGCACCACGGGTGATGAACTTTTCATTAGCATCAAATACAATCGAACCTGCGTTTGTCCTCTCGAAGAAAGTAAGCTTGCCTGTCTCTCTAACAGCACCATTAAAACTGACAAACTCCTGATCTCTCGGCTCTGAAAACATGAGTCCGCTCCTTTAGGATTCAGTATCGTTGCATTTTGCTCCTCGTACCTAATCTCAGCGCGAGGCTCCAGATCCATTTGTCATCGTTCGGCGCTGGATCTTCACATATCTGTCATGCTAAGCTCCTCGCAAAGTCTTACATCATGTATTCTCATAAATTGAAACAGATGTTGCATCCAACTTATGGGTGTCACCGGCCAATACGGAGTTCCCATAAGTCTCTCGCTCGCAGCTCTATTAAACCAGAACTCATTCCGTTGCATTTCAAGGTTGATCCGATTGCGTTCTGATTCTGCAACAGAACAGTATTCTGGTCACTGCTTATAATGATTCCGAACTTTTGCCTTCCGGAGTTACAAGCATATATTCGTCATCGGGAAACTGCCTCAGCATTTGCATCGGACTGAGTCAGGCTCGACTCAGTGTGCTCTTCCGGCCACATCATGATCGATGGCAGAGTGAGATTCCTGACGAACAAATCAGGGGTGGTATCAAAAACCGTAATCCTCTCACCACCGCTCGCCCGTGTCGGAATAACCAGCAAAGTGTCATCCTCTGGATACCAATCGAGTTGAAGCTCTTCAGGATGCCTGAGGCTGTAGCTGTCATCCACGGAAAATCCGCTAAATACTTTCACTTGCACCGGCACATGCGCCAGACCAGGAGCTGCGTCCTTCAAGTCTTTCAAGAACTGCAAGGGCGGCTCCTCATGCTTGCCACCGGCAAGAACCACTACATTCGGTTGCACGCCGAGGAAGGCCGCCATCTCGAGACAAGCGCTAATAAAGCTAAAATTGACATGGTCTATCGAAAGCAGTATGGTCATGCTCTTCCATGCATTGACCTCTCGCTGCACGACAAGAAGGGGTCTAGGACATTCGTGAGCCAACCCCTCAGCCACTGCATAACGGATATAATTGCAGTGCTCTCTTGCTCTCGCCTGTAGATGTCGCGGTTGGTGACCGACTATTACCAGGTCATGGAACTTCGCCCTGGCACAGATCGCCTGGACGGGGCTTCCTTCGTCGACCGCTGTTTCGACCGATATGTTTCTGCCTTGCGATACAGCCTCGAACTTCTCTGTCAAGCTATTAGCCAGAGATTTCAGAGATGTGCAGATAGACTCGTAGGCAGCGATGTATGGACCACTTCCAATGAACCCTGGTTTATCATTCCGTAAAACCTCCCACATTGTCCGACTGTCTATTACATGCTGAGCCAGAATCCGTCCATTTGTACGCTCCGCAAGATTCCACGCCACCTCGGCCGCAAATTTCGATTGCTCTGAGCCCGAGAGTCCCAGCAGAATTGATAGTTTTTGCATCACCTTTGCCTCACTGAATGTCTATTCCTCATTTTTTCTCAGAAGGATGCTGTAGTACATCCGTCCGTCGGTCAAATCAATGCCAGTCTAAATGATGACTCGTACAAGTTCGCAGTCGATGATCTCGGTCAGTAGGTGTGTCCAGACCGATGCCGAACATGCAGCGACACCACTCACTGCCAGGTTGCGAACAAAGAGCCATAAAATCGTAAAGGAGTCAACAGTATCATTCTCGTTTTCGAAACCGACAGGCGTCAATTCTATGAGGCGATCGCGGTCCAGGGAGTAAGCGCTTGAGCAATCGGTGATGGAACACTCGCGCTAATAGGAGATTGGACAGAGGTCCCGATTATTCCCGCAAGCCTGAGTCGTGAGAATGAACACAGAGCAAATCCGGGCGCAAATGTAAGTAACTGGCTCTTCAGGTAGCTGCTACCGTAGACTTTCTAGCAGCAATCACCCTCTCAAAACCGCTGATCATCGAGAGCAGCTCCAACCTGATCGTTTTCCTAACGATCAGAGTTGCCGTCTCTCTGTCGGCCTTGAACTGATTGAAGTGTGGGCTTATCGGAATCGGTTCGCCAATTTGCACCAAGATAAGACGGAAACCATAAGCACGATTCTTCTTAAAGAGTACTCTTTCCAACAGATGCAAGATCTCCGCCAACTCGTCCTGAGTTGCTTGCCGTTGTGGATTGGCAATACAACTCTTTTCGATTGCAATTAGATCGATGGCATGCATGAGGTCCCTATGCAGTCGTTTTAGTGTCTTGTCCGCAAAACGGCGAGTTGCGTCGTCTTTGTGGAAGAACAAACTGCTAAGTGTGCTTTTCAATACATGGGCCAACCGGAGCTGGTGAAATTCTTCAGGAACCGTGACTCCGAGCTGTAAGGCCACATCGGATAGGATTTGAGCGCGTAGTAAAAAGACTCTGTCTGCGAAGGCCTCGCTCGTCGCTGTTTCAATGTTGTGCTCCTTTTCTAACTTCTCGACCAGAGCAAGGACGGCAGTCTCGGCCCGTTGAATCATCGAGGCGCTCTCGGTCGCCGACAAACCAAGCGATCTTTCAACATCGACCAACGCTCTCTGTAGACGTTTCTGAATGTTCCCGGGATAAGAATACTTGATCGCCACAGGCAGCATATAAATCTCAGCTGATGGATCCAGTTTAGCTAACTTGTCCATTGCCGAAAAAGCCATTTCCACCACCCCTGGTTCCACCGGCATGATCAACTCGTTAAAATGAGATATCTCGCCTTCCGGAAAAACCACGAGCTTTCGCTGGTTCTCAATCAGGAGACGTCGTGTGGTTTTGAATGCTGAAATGTCAGCGAACCCTCGTGTAATTGAATAGCAACCGAGCCACGGCATAATGTAGCGGTTCCATCCGCGGTGTCCATGAAATATCTCATGAGCGGTCAAGTAATAGAAATCCTCTCCGAGCAAACAAGACAGTCCAAAAATCAAGGCGGCGTCGTCCTCCGAAGGGTGATTCGGACAGAGGATCACTCTTTCACCTTGCAAATTCCTGAATCGCTCCTTTGAACCTTCTACCAACTCTAGTTTGAACCTGCCCAGAGTAAGTCGAATAAAGAAAGTCCACAGTAACTTTGCGATGCCGACTAGCACACTGTGGTATTTTGGAGCGATAAAGTGATTTGAGATATTGCGCATTGCCTGTACCGATCAGTTCTTGCGCTGTATCGGCAAGTAGTCGAGAGGTAGGTATACAAAAAACATCAGCAAGCAAAAGGC
>CAYTDR010000163.1:0-11302 GCA_964436185.1 uncultured Candidatus Obscuribacterales bacterium
TTGGGGGAGGAACTCTATCGACTCTATACGCGGTGCAATAGTTTTGGACAAGAGAGCTGGATATTAATACCATATTCGGTATCACACACAAAAGTGCAGGCGAGAAGCCTGCACTTTGCTAATGATGGAGAGATGCTCGTTGAGCACTTAGATGATGGCTACTCTAACATCGCGTTGTGGAAAATTCGTGGCAATACTGACGTACTGATTTTCCGAGGAGAACTACGCATGAGAACACCATAAAATGGATAACACTATATATGGTATTAAAATAAAAGTGCAGGCGTAGTTCCTGCACTTTGCTGATTTATACGTTTGGAACGTTTATTGAACCGCTTCCTATGATTACACTAGCATCGCGTTGTGGAAAATTCGTGGCAGCATTGATGTAGCGAATTTTCAGAGTGAGAATGCACATGAGCACCATAAACGGGCAACACTATATATGGTATTAAGTAAAAAAAGTGCAGGCGTAGTGCCTGCACTTTTGCTGATTTATACGTTTGGAGCGTTCATTCAACCGCTTCCCATGATTACACTACCATTGCGTTGTGGAAAATTCGTGGCAGTGCTAATAGTGGTATCAAGCAAGACTTTCGGAAGTGATTGATACCATACATTGATTTAGATCTGTGTAATCGAAGTTGTCCCGAGCAACAACAATTCCTGGCCCTTCCTGATGAACTTGCTCTGAAGCTGGTAACAAGAGTGGGGCTCTGCAAATTGTATTGCGTATGACGACACACCAGGGTGCACCCCAAGTTCATCAATCGCGGACGAATCAAGATGCCAGGCTGGAATGCAACAAGCCCGCCAGCATCTTGCAGCTCCCCAATAGAACGTAGCCCCCGCAGGCGGAACCAGAAAGTCACTTATTTGCGGCACGTCAAAGGGTTGAGGCAGACAGGGTTGAGACCTGAGTATTGCATCGTCGAGTGCTCTGACAAGAGTGTTTCGCTGAATGGCACTACACCAAAGATGGCGTAGTTACTGGCAAGCCGAGGGCTAGCCATTAGTCTGACAGATGGCGGTGACCGTTCGAAACACAAACATTGCCACATCCAACAGATATCCGCCAGCAAGGCGCAGATCTATCCATTGAGCATTGGTGCGGTGAACTAACACCGACACTCTACATAGTGAATAGGCGCATCTTGAGCCGCTATCCGCCGAAATTGCTTCCGCCGATATCGGCACTCCAGAAGGCGTCTCCGTATTCGCCGAGTTCGCCGAATCCTGAGAATTCGCCGTAATCGCCGAATCCATCGCGGCTGCCGAACTCCGTACCGAGATCGTGGAGGAAGTCTCTATCGTTCTCTGGGTACCACTTGTCCTTTTGCGGCACCTGCTCGGGGTAGTAGCCCCAGGGGAAAAAGCGACTAAGCTGTTTCCGACGCAGGATCTTGGGCAATCGAACAAATCCAAGGCCGATCAGAATAAATGCGGCGAAGGCGAGCTCGGTATAGAGAATGTTAGTCCAGTTCATGCCAGTAGTTAAAGCTCTTTCGGATTCAAACAACCAGAAAGGAGAGTTTGCGGTCTTAATTCAGCCTTGTAGCTGATTTAAGCACGATCCTACGAGCTTGAAACCGGCAAGTCAACAGCCAGCCAACAGCGAGAGTGGGGAAACTACTTACTCAGATTCCGTAAACAACGCCACTTGTTGATGACCAATGGTACTTACTGACATATGGGGAGTCTGGGTGCGTTTGAAATTCTCGATATACCGACGCAAGGCTTCTCTGATCAAATCAGAGCGGGTTCTATGCTCGACTTGCGCGACAAAATCAATCTGTTCGAGTAAACCTGGAGGAAGGGCAACTAGTACTTTCTTAGGCATGAAGGGAACCTTTTTCAAAAAAATCGATGATTGGGAGATCAAACCGTCAAAAATTTACGAAACAGCACACGCCATAGACGCTCGCAAGTCCTACGTCTATTCTTGGGGTGGCTGTTCTCCACATATAGAAATCTACACTCTACCGAGATTTTTTTGAAGGGCCGGAACGCCCATAACACGACATTTTGCTGCAATCTTACTTAAACGTTTTTTGAAATGCCGAGAATCAAGGAATTCCGAGAGCAACTAACCAAGCGGTTTTCAGAAAGACCACTGTCATTGGGTTTCTCGGTTTGTTGTTTTGCGATAACCTATCTTGATTTTTCTAGCGGAACAGAAGCATGTAGTTATGCGGGTCTTCTGCGTATATAAAGTCGAGCAATTATATGACCGACAGTTTTGATAACGAGCAAAAATCACTTACTGCCAACGTGAAGGCTGGTGGCTGTGCGGCCAAGATTGGAGCACGCGAGTTAAGCAATATGCTGGCGAAGGTTCCTGTTGTATCCGATCCGAATTTGCTTGCCGGTATCGGTAACTTCGAAGATGCAGCCGTGTACAGGCTTTCTCCTGACCAAGCCATTATTCAAACTATAGACTTTTTTCCTCCTCTTGTAGACGATCCTTATCTATTTGGGCAGATTGCGGCTACCAATGCGCTGTCCGACGTATATGCCATGGGCGGTAAACCGATCATTGCGCTCAATGTTGTTTGCTTCCCGACTTGCGATTATCCAGAGGACGTGCTTACACAAATTCTGCTTGGCGGTGCTGCACAAGTATCGGCGTCTGGCGCCATTCTTGCAGGAGGCCACTCAATCCAGATTGAAGTTCCGGTCTACGGACTTGCTGTAACCGGTCTGGTCAATCCTCAGGAGATGCTCACCAATGGTGGTGCCAAGCCAGGAGACCGACTGGTGCTGACAAAACCGATCGGCACTGGAGTAGCCCTGCTTGGCATGAAAGGAGACATGTTGTCTTCCGATGCCAAGGACGAGCTATTAACCAGTTTGATCACCCTCAATGACAAAGCTCTGAACGCCAGCCGAGGCTGCCGCATCAATGCGCTGACCGATGTGACTGGTTTCGGACTTATTGGACACCTGCATGAAATGGCAAAGGCAAGCAAACTTGCAGTTGCACTTGACGCAAAGCAAGTTCCACTGCTTGCAGAAACGCTTGATCTGGCCAGTCAGGGCTTCGTTCCTGCAGGCGCCTACGGCAACAGACAATCGTTCACTGAGTTCGTTTCCTATATAAGTAGTATTCCGCTAGAGTTGGAAGACCTGTTTTTCGATCCGCAAACATCAGGCGGTTTGCTTTTCTCCGTAAGTGCGGAAGACGCAGACAGACTAGTTGCGAATCTCAAAAAGGTGCACATTAACGGGCACGTTATCGGAAGGTTTTTCGCCGCCGATGAAAAGGCGCCCGGCTCCGTCGAGATAACGTTTTCCGATTGAGGCGGACTGACAGGGTATTAGGTAGAATTCGAATCAAGTAGTCGAGGAGAAGCAAATGGAGAAGCGAGTAGATCTGAGAGGTCTTGTGTGCCCAGAGCCAGTTCTCAGAACCAAAAAGCTTCTGGACGACAAGAGCATCGACATGATCGAAGCTCTTGTCGAATCCGATGTCAACGTCAAGAACCTGGCGCGCCTGGTGAAATCGAACAACGCTTCGATGAGCTGTTCGAATGAGGGTGACCACTATAAGGTAGTCATCACTCGAACGACAGCGGAACAGTTGGCGCCCGAAGAACTCGAGGCACTGAGGGAAGCACAGAAAGAATCGTCCAAGCAAAAAGTCGGTACGATTGTATTTCTGAGCAAGAACACCTTTGGCGAAGGCGACAAAGATTTCTCAGAAAGTCTAATGAATGTTTTCTTGCAAACAATGTTCGATTCAGGACACAGACCACGAGCCCTTCTCCTGGCAAACACCGGCGTAAAACTCATGGACCCGGGTGGTCCTTCAGTGCAGGTATTAGCACAGTTCCACGAAGCAGGCTGCGAAGTCATGGCTTGCGGATTGTGTCTCGACTATTATGGGCTGAAAGACCGCGTGCCAGGCGAACAGATAACCAACATGTTCACCATCTGCGAATATCTGATGACCGCTGATAGAGTGATAAGTCCGTAAACGATCCCTGTTGGCATACACACGGCTCAGCCAATCACATACATTCAGGAATTCGTCATCGGATAAATCCGCCAGATTATTGACGGGGCATTATTCTTGCGAATGTAGGATTAGAGATTGCGATCGTAATGATTAAAGAAGTCGCCTTTAATCACTGCCTTGTACATGAAGATTGAAACACCAACCGTGCAGCCGACGATCGCGAGAATAATCAAGCTCGTCGCGCCATGCACAATCTGCGAGATTGTACTGAGTATGTCCATTATGTATTCCATCAGTGGGCCAAGAACAGTTTAACAACAAAATAAAGAATTGCAAAAGCAATTATCCAATTGTCATGAGGTAATCACCACGCAAGGCGGTATCGAAATTAGTTTACGAAAGCGCAGTGAAAGAAACGGTTAAGGGATCAGTTCTGCTCGAGAATCCTCTCCACCTCGACCTTCGTCGGTAATCCTTCATATGCGCTGATATGAGTTGTCGCCATGGCACCGACGACACTGGCGAACTGATTTGCCAGAGCCAGATCCGCATCGGAAAGTTCCTCCAGGCTCTTTGGACAGTTCTTCCCGGCGGCGAGGAGTGCGTGAATGAAACCAGCAACGAATGCGTCACCAGCGCCCACACCGGCAACATAGTTGACCATGACAGAACGACGCCAGTTTTTCGCTTTCGCCGAAAGCACAAGCGAACCACGTTCTGCAAGGGTGACAACCAGAATAACCGGTCGAATCTGCTCGAATAGGGCAGTGGCCAGGTCTTCAATTCTCTCGCGTGTGACTGAATTCTGGCTGTTTGACGCGATCGCTTCATGACCGGTGGATGGAGGTTTCTCATAAAGCGAGAAAATCTCGCGGTCACCGTCGCTGACATTGAGCCCAAAAGACTTGCACCAGAAGAATAGCTCCGAAAGATTCACTTTGACGATGTGAGCCTTCTGAATAGCCGTCTGCACAGCCTGCCTTGCTTCTTCTCCGGCTCCTGTGGGGAAACCGGCATCAAACGATAGGACCATGTCACGTTCCAGGGCTCGTTCCAGAACATGCAGAACTGCGGATTTCCTTGGCTCAGACGTAAGGGAGATGCCGGTTGCATGCACGCACCTGGCCCCATCGAACTGCCCATCGTGGATGTCCTCGAGGCTGAGCTTGCTGGCAGCGTTGTTGGGAGGCCAATTAAGGAAGGTGTTATCGTCGGTCACCGATGTAAATACATAACATTGAGCTGTCGGCGACGCGTTATCGACGCACACGAAGTCCGTATCCACTCCCTCCTCATTGAGGACTTTCAGAAGGTACTTTCCATGTACGTCCGAGCCGACTCGGGCAAGAACCCGAGAGGAGGTGCCCAACCTGGCAAGACCAATTGCCACGTTGGAGGCATTGCCACCAAGACTTTTTACAAACGTCGATGACTCAATGAAGCCGGTAGATCTTTCCTTCGCGATCCAGTCGACCACGAGCTCACCTACTGCAACTACCAGACTGCCACTCATGGGGAACCGAAACGCTCCTCAGCTCTGCTCAAGCAATTGAGATACCCGGCTTGCACCGATCGAAAACGTGCAAGTTAGCGATTGAATCGCTTCAGCAAATATACCGAGCGATTCGTACACTACATAAATACCAATTTCTTCGCGAATTTGGCTGGAATGAGAAATTTGTTATAGCAAATACGTCAGCTTCTTCTGCGCCACTTCATTTCTAACGAGCGAAAACAGGAAAACCGACGAACATTCTCGTATTAAATTGCTGCCACACAACACGCTTCCAACTGGGATGCACCGCAAATAATACCAGTCCTACTCTTTGCGGTTAGCACCGGCATTAGTGGCATATACCTGCAAACCACAAAGGTCACATTATTCTGCGTCTCTAGCGATATTGGGTCAGTCACTAGGCAAACTCAAACTAACAACGATAGAATATCTGCCGGACTGTTTATTATGAGGGTTAGACTCTTGGACGATTTAATTGACGCAATGCTCGATAGAGGAATCGACACAATAGTCGGCGTCGGATTTATCACCGCGGCAATAGTTAACCTCGTGTCCGGTTTGAAGAACTACTTCTACGGAAAAACGCCCGAAGCAAAATCGGCAGGAATGACCGACTTGATTCTCAGCCCGATACTTTTGATTACCGGTCTGGTAGATCTCAGTCACAATGACGGCTTGCAGATCGTGTTCACGCTGCTCGTATTGCTTGTTTCCGTCAGTAAAGTTATCGTGTACAAACAGCCAATGATATCGAAGAGCCTGGAACGCGTAGCGACAGAAGAGCCCGCAGCATCCCTTAGATAGTCACACGGCTAAAGCCTTTCGCATCCTTCAACCTTCTCATGTGCCCGAATTGCGCCGAGAGGGCGTAATTCGCTGGTACTAAAGAGATTCTTCCGGCATCAAATCGGAATTCTCAAGACAATACACAGATCATCATGCTGGAGAACGGCTTGCCGGCTTCTTCAGCACGACCAATCGAAGCCCTAGACTCTGGCACAGACAATCTGCTGAAGAGTCATCTCCAGCCCCATCAGATTAATCAAACCTGAAAGCCAGGAGCCGTTGTCAAGCAACGGCGTATGATTAGGCTCTACTGAAAAAGTGGACTAATACCAATACATCTTTGATGAGCAGCAGAGGTCATCATGGCAGAGCAATTTACAGCAAATGCAATTCGAGCACAAAGGTACGCACTAGCTGAAGCTTTGCGCCAGGGAAATCAAACAATAGCACCCGAGCACTTGCTTCTTGGATTGATAAGAGTCGATTCAGGCGTGGCCGAATATGTCTTAGACGACGAGGGCGTTACGCTTATGAAGTGCCGAGCAGCGACGGCAGCGATCGCGAAGAGCAACAATGAAGAAATTCCATTAAAACGCCCATGGTACAAGCCATTTCTTAGTCGCTGCAACAGCAAAGGATTGGAGCTGACTTTTACGGCGGAAGCAAAAACCGCTCTGTCGCTAGCTTCTATATTCGCCCAAAAGTGCAAGCGTGATCTCATCGATACGCAAGATTTGCTTGTTGGAATTTTGGATGCACCAAGCAGCAAAGTCGGGGAGATTCTCAGGCGTAGTGGTGCTGAGCCTGACAAAATCAGGCAACGGCTAATGCCGTCCTCATCTCCCATTGTTATCACTTGGGACCTGTTCCCAGTCAGGAAACAGATTGCAGTAGGCGCACTTGCCCTGGTTTTGCTCGGGCTAACAGTCGTTGGAGATTTCACTAACTGTTTCCGTCTTTTTTTCGGCTCGTTTGTGATGCGCCTTCTGGAAGACTACGTGTGTATTCTTGAAGAGCGTTCGTCAGTAAAGACCGGAATTTTTGAAAGCAAATTGAAGTACTTCGTTTTCCTCAACGGTGGCATCGCCGCAATCTGGCTGCTGACCGTACTAATCCTCCCTCAAGGCATGGTCGGCATGCCCGCAATCATGCTCTGGATCACCGTATTCTTGCTCTCTCTTCTGACGTCGAAAGCCTCTTCCAGAGCGGCAACTCGCAGGGCGTTCAAAGTAGTCCCCATTTCCGGAAATAATACCAGCGAGAATAACCTGAATCTCGAATAATCCGGGTTCAAACAAACTGATTGGGAATTCGCAGTCCATCAGCATTTGAGCGCGATTATCGCTGGCATGCCAAGTTCAAGATTGCACCATTTACGGTGTCATAGCTAGAGACGACTAGGTCGAGCGGCGAAGATCCTTGCCAGAATGAAGCGAACTGACGTAGTCGTTCGCCAGCGCTGTAAACGTAGACTCAGAGCAAGCTAGCGGAACATGTCAGCATCTCCCGACTCGATCACCGACAAACCGCTGGAACGTGAACGCGCAAAACGATATTGATGCTCGCGCGAATTCAAGATGACCGCACACTGCGTTAGCTTGCGACAGAAGAACTAGATAGGCTCAGAGACCATCGATCGACCCAACAGGTCGCTGACGATAGGCGGATAGAGTGTGAATGCCGGTTGAATCACGGGTAGCAACGAAAGTGCCTTGTTGACTGGTCCTTTGGCGACAATGCGTCCGGAGATCAGATAGACAGGTACGTTGACTTTGCCCATCCAAAACTGATGTGCGACGTCTGCCTTCATGAACATCTCGACGACTGGCTTCTTCTCGTATTCACCCCACATTACTTCCATGTGCTGGCCGTCGGAGCAATCAACCGTCAGCCGCCCTTCCGGTTCCCGATAGTGAAATTGAACGATCAGCCGCGAGGTAAGTAATGGATCGGCAATCTCCGGCGTATCTCCGATCTTGGACCAGAGCGCTTCCATGACAAGTTTGACTTCGTTACTGTCGGCGAAAAACGGCATTAATACGCCCTCTCAAAGAGAATCTTCACATCATCTAAGGATGCTTCGGTCGGGTTGAACATAATTGCAGGATCTTCCATCACCATATTCGCCCAATCCGTAAAATCAGGTTCATCCATCTTAGGCACGCCAAGTGTTTTCAGATCTCGAGGCAGGTTAACCTCTACTAGTAAATTCTCGACCGCATCGATCAGCGCGCCACTAGCCTTATTATCATCTAAGTCATCCGAAAAGCCAAGTCTTCTGGCTATTTGAGCGTATGTCGGCGCAGATGTTCCCAGGTTGAACCTCATTCCATGCGGTAAATAGACCGCATTGGTCATGCCGTGGTGAGTCTTGAACTTGGCTCCAGTCGCGTGAGCAAGGGCGTGTATGATGCCGACGCCTGCGTTGGTAAAAGCGCATCCAGCCATGGTACTGGCTACAAGGGTGGCGCCACGTGCCTCCATGTCCTCACCATTCTTAGTGGCACGAGGAAGATAATCAAATATTAATCGCAGAGCACGAAGCGATAACGCATCAGTGAAGGGCGAGTTTGTGATTGAGGCCACCAAGCATTCAAGCGCGTGGGTCAACGCATCTAGCCCTGTAGCTGCCGTCAATTTGGGTGGCAGGCTAATCAGCAAGGTGGGATCGAGGATTGCTGCATCAGGCGCCAGGAAGCGGCTTCCGAAGAGAAGTTTCCTGTGCTCGGCGTTGTCTTTAATCATGGCAACGAAGGAAACTTCAGACCCAGTTCCAGCAGTAGTCGGAACGGCCACCATGGGAAAGAGCTTGGTACTGATGACGTTGAGCCCCTGGTAATCGATGAGATCGCCGCCGAGGCTGAGACAGATGTTGACGGCTTTGCAGGTGTCCATGACGGAGCCCCCACCAACCGCGATTACCGAATCACAATTGTTATCCCGTCCCAGTTGAACGGCACGACTGATGCAATCGAGGTCGGAATCCGGAGGCACATCGCTAAACACGACAACTTTAATGCCTGAGCTCTCTATGTCCTCCAGGATTGCGTTCAGCATCCCGCTTTTATAGATGAAGTCATCCGTTATAACTAACGGACGCTGAGCTCCGAGCTCCTTGACCATCTCATAGGAGGTGGCAGATAACTGCTCGCCGAAACAAACTTTAGTGGGTGACTGAAATACAAAATTGTTCATATGGCAGTCATTAAAACCAAATTCGCGCCATAACGGAAGCTTATTTAATCCCATAGTAACGCCAGACAATTACAAATCTCTTAGAAACAGCCTTGCCGGGAGGTCTCCAGGGTTTACATAAAACGCACCCAAAAGCTATCTAAAACACCCATAAACACCAAGCAAATGGACACTCATCGGCAATCTATTCGACTTGCTAATAATCTAGCTGACTAAATTCTCACCTTAACCTGCTGGATCTCTGCAATTCCGCACCATCTTGGTTCTCGTACATTGCATGATCCACCTTGATCAACGGTCAGTACCTCCTATATATTTGAGCCGAATTGTTGACATCCGAACGGGTAAGCTTACGCCAATACCCGTGCACACTTTCCCTGGTGAGGATGATTGTAAGGAACACGACCTGGACGACATCGTCTGAGCCGTAGAAGAGAAAGTCCGTGATGCCAAGAGAAGCCAATCTCTTCAGCCCTGAAAAAAGTGGCACATGGAATAAACCCCTGAAATCAATCGAGGACTCGATGAAACGTCTTAGAGCAAGAGGACTGCATCAAAACGAACGTGGTGCTTCAAGAGCATTCACTGTCGATTTTCAACTTCCTCCCGAATCTATAAAGCGCCTTCTGTCCGTAACTATTTCCCTGGCATTAGCTTGGCAATCTTTGGGCACGACTGCGGTTCTGGCCATGACTGGTGCCAAGCCGGGCACCACCAGTGCGGCTCCACCGCGAAAGGTGGCAGCCAAGACGCCGGCCGCTGCTCCTGTAGACGCTCCGGACGATAGCAACGAGCCAGGCGGTACGCTGCTCCTTCCTTTGACACCGAAAATCGATACGGCCGAACTAGAAGAGGCAGAGGCAGCCGCTCCTGAAAAGAAAGCCGAAAAACCTGCCAACCAACCGGACCCGGATTTAGACCCTGAATATGGTGGCACACCGGATATAGCTGACATCAAAACAGTAGCACCTCGAGAGGGTTTGATTCCGCAACCTCTAGAGCCGATCAGTCCGGCAAGCTTGCTGGATGCCGAGATCGAAATCGATGATGAAGTTGGTGCCGATACGGAAGCCGCCAATGAGGAGATCAACGAAGACACCACTCTGCAAGGAACGATTCAGATCGTCGCCGACGATACCGAGTTCGACCAGGAGAAAAATACTTTCCTCGGCTCCGGAAATGCTGTTGCCATCATCGGCGGTCAAAACTCCAAGTTAGAAGCGGACATGATTCTCTACGATCAGAACGAAGACATGATCGACGCAAGAGGCAACGTTCGAATCATCAGAGACGGGCAAGTCACTACAGGTAGTGCGTTCAAATTCAAAGTCTCATCAGACGAATATCTGCTCACTAACCCGGATACAGAGATTAACGGCACTACTGTTATCGCCAGAAACGCCGTCGGCAACAACGACGGTATGGTGTTCAAGCAAGGCGAGCTGAGCCTGCCAACTCCTATTTATATGACCAGGAACGCCGGATTCGGTCCGGGAGGATACTCCCAAGAAATCGGACGCAAGATGGCACACCCCGACGCCTTCTTACCGACCAAGCCATCCTTCACATTCAAAGCAAGAAGAATGGTCTATGAACGCTACAAAACCCAGGGCAACCTCTCGGTCTTCGGCGGCAGGGTGATGATGGGACGTTTCGGCTTTCCAATTCCGAAGTTTACGGCCACTGTTGGAAAATCGGACACCAATCAGGTTTCTTTCCCGGTCACGCCCAACCTGGGAAACAACCTGCAGATCGGCGGCATGCACTTAGGTCCCAAGTTTAACCATGCAATAGGCAAGACCGGTCAGTTGAGTTGGTCGCCAATGCTACAGGTAGGCGGACGCAAT
>CAYTDR010000164.1:0-11277 GCA_964436185.1 uncultured Candidatus Obscuribacterales bacterium
CCATTTGAAACGATGCATTCATGAGTCTGGCCGCTACAGGGTTTATTGCTCGTTCTATATTTCTTCGAGATTTGTTGTATTCTGACCTCGATTCCCCATCTTCTTGTTTTAACTCCAGATCAGCATGCCAGTTTGCCATCTCTCTAAGCTGCTTAGCTGTTGATTTGAAATCTGACGAGGAGGGCAGGGTCGGATTCGCCTCCCCGTTCAATTTTGTCACGGTCGGTTTTCCGAACGGAGGAAACTCTACCTTTGCTACTGCCTTGCCACCATCCATTACATATAGGGACAGGTCTTTGCCGTTGTCTATTGCGACATGTCCTTCCCTGGTGACGGCCAGGGTCATGCCATTGCCTTGATTGTCAGTGAACGTGTAAGCCGTGTTATTGCCCAGGTCTCGGTGAATCTGAGTCCATTCAACCCCTTTCGCAGCCAGCATCTTTTCGACTCCCTCGCTTCGCATAATCGCTTGTTGCAAGAGTGTAAAAGCTTGGCCACCGCTACCTTGGTCTTGAAGATATGATGCAACCGTGTCAGCCCAGTAACCGCTTGGATTTGTCTCCATCTGTTCTGCGTCGGCGCGCAACTGAGGAGCAATGGTGCTATCGAATAAGGTTAGCGATCCGAATACCTCGGTAGCAGGGAAGGTATCATGACGATCGAGTCGCCGCGCGCCTGCTGGGCCTGCTCCGAATCCTGCTCCCGCTGCGCCTGGACCGTTCTCTGGTGTCGGCAAAGGGGAAGCTTCCGGGTTGTCCTTTGCCTGGAACGGATCGGACATCTCGAGGGCGTCGTCGTCTTCTTCTCCTTCTCCTTCATTGCCGTCACTTCTATTACCGACCGTGTCGCCGTTACTGCCACCACTCTTGCCACCACTTCTGTCACCACCCGTGTCGCTACTGGTGCCACCACTTTCGCTACCGACGTCCATGGTTCGAAATGCATCAAGCGAAGCTGCCTGCCATGGAGTTTCCGGGGCGCTGTTTGCTTGATCGAAACTGAAACTTTGGTCAATCTCTTGGGGCATAACAAAAGCTCCTATCGAAGGTGAAGATGTCTCTAGTAAAATTTCTTTCGCAGAAAACTGCGCAAGGTTCGTTTGCGTTCTCTCGCGATTTGGAGAACTCATCAACAGCATAAGGGTAAGCGAGTCACACACTAGTCCATAAAAATGAATAAAGCATGAGTGCGGTCGTGCTGTGAGCGGGCGTGTCGGCTTTGCCAGTCCCGTGTGGGCTGATTGGAATTCAGAGTCGTTCTGTTTAAGGTGAGAACGTCAGGGCGGAGAGGAATGTGAAGACAATCCATTGTGATAGATCATTTAGAGTCCGTACGATAGAGTTAGGAAAGTTTCTGCAGTGGCAATTTCGAAAGGTTGAGCTATCAGTGAAAGATTCAAAAGTCATGAAAAGCCTAAAACAGATTTTGGTATCGACTCTTTTGTTGATTCTAATCCCTGTCTCTGTGTATGCAGCAGAAACGCCAGCCCAGACCTATCAACGGTTTGTGAAGACTGCGAAGACCGCCAAACTTTGGACTCAAATTCGGCCGTTCTTTTCAGTGAAAGGTGCTCCCAAAACAGAGACAAAGGAAAGTCAGGAGTACAACCTGCTGATGATTCAAAGCAACCTTCCCCTCAAAATACAAACTGTCTCCGAGAAAATCATCTCGAATAAAGCCATAGTCGAAATAAAAGGCTCGTACGTAGATGAGGACGCCGTCGTAACCCGCAAGATGAATGGGTATAAACCGTCAGAGTCAGACTATGAGCACCGCAAAGTCCATATTGAAATGGTTAAGGAAGGCGGAGTTTGGAAGCTAGATTCAGAGTCTTGGACTCGCGAATAGAGACAATCAAATAAGGTAAAACTGTCTCCGGAAACAGGGTGGAGATGCCAGCATTGACAAAGCGAGCGATCTATAAAGTGAGGTCGATGGGCGGGTTGGATTGTTGTCTTTTGATAATTAGTTCGTTCGCCTTCTTTCGATCCATTGCCGCTTGTTCGGCTCTTCCAAGGCTAGCCAGAACTTTGGCTCTCAACTTGTATGCAGACAGGCTGGTATTATCAATCTGCAGGCAGTTATCGAGATCGTGGAGAGCTTCTATCATGGCACCGGCCTCAAAGCAGACGATTGCTCGTTGCCGCATATAGTTAAAACTGTAAGGGTCTATCCGCAACGCTTCGGTAAGGTCCGACCGCGCTTGTGTCAAATCACCCAATTCATGATAAATCATTGCGCGACGTGCAAAAACGTAATCGAGCCTCTCTGTCTTTAGGATCTCATTGCAGTCGGACAGGGCCGCGTTTGTATAACCAAGACGTTCATTCAACTTTGCTCGTTTGAAGAGTATCTCGCTCCTGTTGTGAGCAGTATCCAGGCGTACTAAAATTTCCGTTAAATCGTCACGTGCTGCTTTCAATCTCCCGAGCGAATCATTCACATCCGAGCGAATCAGCAGCACCCCCGACTGGCCTTTTCCGTCAGCCAAAGCTAAATCGAGATATCTTATTGCCGCCTCCGGATTTTCCTTTTGCGGATTCAGGTGCATTCTTGCAAGTGCGACGTAGCAACTGGATCGCTCGTAGGGGAACCTTGTGTCGTTGGGATCCAGACGTACTCCGGCTTTAAAGCACTTCAGCGCCTCTTCGAACCTTGCGAGATTTTGGCAGGCTACTCCTTTTAGATAATAGAGCTTCGCCAGGTCGGCGAATGAGTCGTAGCGAGGAATGCTTGCAATTATATGGTCCGCGTCGGCTATGACTTTCTCGTATTGCTTAGTGCTGAGGTATAGGTTTGCGCGCTCCATACGCAGTCGCAAATCATCGGTCCTGATGATACCTTGAGAATAAGCTTCGATTGCGTCCACTGTTTTTCCTTGCTCGGATAGAAGGACTCCCAGCGCAAGCCATGGTTGAACGCGATCCGTCCAGGTTTTGGTGGCATACCTGGCGACTGCTACTGCCTCATTGCTTCGTTTTTGCCACTTCAAAATCCGCACCTTCAGTAGTGTCGGATCAGGACCGCCATCTCTCATAGAACAAAGCTTGTCCACTTCGGCCATCAGATCTGCTTTCGGATCGATTTTGTTGAGGAGCTTAAGATATCCTTCGAGATAAGCGAGTTTGATTGGAAGACGTAGGTATGCATCTTTCATGCATTTCAATGAAGGGAGCGGGTTGCTCTCTTGATTGTAGAAACCCTTTAGATAAACGAACTCTGTCGGTCCGGGATAATTTTCAATGCAGCGTTCCACTCGCAAATGGGCGTTTCCAGGGTCGAGACCCATTAAATGATAATATGAGCTCCATTGATTGGGATTGAGTCGTATTGAGGCTTCAAAGAGAGCTTTTGCTTCTTTGAGATTCCCTTTAGTCGTTTCAATCGTACCTAAGGTACAGAGGACTCCCCAGTTCTGATACTTCGCAAAAAGTTTTTTTCCTTCTGCTTTCCTCACGGCATCGTGTCTATCGAGCACCTTCCAGATTTCCATTGTGTCGCGAATATATTGTTCGAATTCAGGAACAGTACTGGTTTTCTTTAGCAGCGTGAGACGTTGTAGAGCATTGTCAAATGCCGGTTTCCACATTTGTCGATTGGCGAACAACGTGGTGATCCGTCTCGCCTCATCTATGCGTGATCCTGCATGAGACTTACCCAGGTGCCTGAGCATCTCAACATACTCTTCGCGGCGTCCGCTGTCATCAGCGCATCCCAGTTGAGCTGAATAAAATGCTAGCTTGGCCTGATACCATTCCGGGTCATCGCTAAAATTCCTGTCCGTGAATATCTTCAGCGCCTTTTCACTCTGTCCCAGCAAAGCTCCAAGAGTGGTTTTCCAACCAATTTTGCCTGCATCATCAGGCAAACTCTCAACATCCTCCAGACTTTTCTTGAACTCGTAAGCGTTGGTCTCATGCCATGATCTCACGAATCGCGCCTCATGCGATTTCGGATGATCGCGCACCACTAGATCAGCCATTGGCAAAAGATTCTTGTGGTTCTCAGACTCCATGAGGCACAATAGATGGAATTCGCCGAGCCATAGGTTATGCAGCTTGTCGTAATCTTTCCTCTGCCTCCGCAACACTTCATCAATGCATCCAGTTCTCTGCGCCAGGTACCAACGAAATAGTTGTAAGTTTGGATTTTGAGGAGCGTGGTCTAGAGCCGCGTTGATTTCTGCCAGCGCTTTTTTCGGGTCCTTACTGTCCAGTTCTCGAAAGCGTTTCAACTGCCTTTGAGCCGAAAGCAGGTTCCAATTGTTGCGTCTGGTGCTCGATTGATTTTGTTGGCAGGAAGTCAAAAAGACACATATAAGGACGACCAGCGAGAGCATCGTACAAACCGGCAATCTCAGTTCGAGATAGGCAGCAACGCGTTCTGCCCAGTTGTTCGGATACCTTTTGGTCGGCCAGTTCATATTGAATTCCTACCCAACATCACTAGCGGTGTCGCGGTATGCTTAACTAGATCGCAATGGGGCACCAAAGATGTTTAGTAGACGAAAATTCTTGGCTCTTAGCTTCCTATCGTTGATGTGGAGCGACGCCGCTCTGCTCTCCCCTGCTCCGGCAGAAGCGGCGAGCACCAGTTCCAGAGTTTTGCTCGTTATCCATCTGGCTGGTGGCAACGATGCGCTTAATACTGTCGTTCCCTATCGATCGACCTCATACTATCGAGCCAGACCCACTATTCACATTGCCAGAGACAAAGTTTGTAGGTTGAATGAAGAGTACGGCCTGCATCCGGCGTTGGCTCCACTTTTACCTATGTTCAGGAAAGGGAGCTTGGCTGTCGTTAATGGAGTGAGTTACGAGGATGCATCAAAATCTCATGTGTTGGCGACGGATGCGTGGCAGACGGTTCTATCCCGACTCGAGGAGCCGTCATCAGAGTCGACCGGGCAGAATGAGCCACCTACAAGGGCGCTGACCTTGTTTGACGGCAATTGCTCGCATCAAACCTTCAAGGGAGCACTGACGCAGTTTGAAGAGGTACTGATATCGGACTTGATTAAGCAGCCGGTTTTCAGAATAACGCTCGATGGATTTGATACCCATCGCGATCAACTAGTCAGACATGAGAGTCTTCTTGACGTTGTTGGAACGGGATTGGTATCACTTTTTCAAAGTCTGGAGAGCAACCACATTGATGAAAGAGTTCTGGTGCTCGTCCATTCTGAGTTTGGCAGAGGACTATGGGAGAACGACGAGGGTGGTACTGATCATGGTGATGCGGGCACGTGTTTTCTGATTGGCCGCAACGTGCGCGGTGGCATATACGGTGCACACAGTTTCTCTTCTTCCAGCGAGAATGACTTGCAGAAGGTTGTGGACCTAGGTCGGATAAGTGCCGACCTGCAAAATGGATGGTTCAATAGAAACGTCTACAGCGCTCGTTCTCTGCGGGGGAAACCCCACTCATTTTTGTCTTGAGCATCTTGCCTTCGATGCAATCGTGCAACCATGGAAGGTGACTTTCTCAGCCAGTTTTGGCATTAAGTTTAACGCTTCGATACTTTCCTTCAACCTTCGTCCCGGAGACCGACAGATTGTGGCACGCCGGAACTGCCGCAGCCAAGACCTGTTAACTCGGCTTACTTAAAAATTGACTCGATGTGTTGTGTCGCCGAATCGAAAATAAACTCAACCAGGGAATGTCATGGCTACAAGTTCATCCAGACAGCGTAGAAGTCAACTAGGGATCCGGATGTGCATCGGTCTCCAACATGCACCAGAATTGGCGCTCTATGTCCCACATGTTCTCATCCTTCCAATTGGTGAGCATCACCTTCACGGTCCAGGCTCCCTCTTTATCAATGATGAAGTCAGGATGGAAGACGTAGTGCCCCTTGAAAATATCGTTTGGATCATTGGCGGCGAACTCTCGCTCGTATACCAATTCTCCCTTTTGATCTTCGACGGTGATGAGACCTTTATACTGCCTGCGTTCGTACGGAGTGCCGAAGCCGATTACCCAGGCGCTTTTCATCGTATATGGCAGTTCTTTGATGACAAAGACATCGAATATTCCGAACACGTTCAACATGCCCTGATCGTCGTGATCCGCTCTGTCACAGAAAATAATGTAGCCGCTATGCAGATACTTCATAAATACTCCCTGGAGAGCCTATGTTCCGAATGCGCGGAAGTGCCAATCCGCGTAATTCAATCACAACTGCCATTGGTAAACGATCCATGCCTGCCATCTAGCTCGGTACTATTTTCTACCCAGCCATGAAGAATGTTATCCCATTTGCAAGCCAGTCCCAAAATATCTCTGCCAGGAACTGAGAGGCAGAGGGAAAGGGCAGATTCATGTCACGATTATCAAAAGCCACACACAAACAGCAATTCCGAGGAATTGCTGTTTGCCGTTGCTAGTTGGATTAGTCAGCCTGGTCTATTGAAGCCAAGCATCGCGAAGCCGGTTATAAACCTATGACTTCGAGTGACTAATAATTGCAGTCGTCATGCTGGGTGGAACTTCTTCGTAATGCAGGAACTCCATCACGAACGTGCCAAGACCTCTGGTCTTATTGCGAATATCAGTCGCATAACCGAACATCTCGGATAGTGGTACCACACAAAACACCTTGGAGAGCTGGTCGGTGGTTTCCATGCCTTCGACTCTTCCTCTACGGCTGGAGAGATCTCCGATTACTTCTCCCATGTACTCTTCCGGCACTTCAATTTCGACCTTCATGATCGGTTCGAGCAGGCATGGTTTTGCCTTCATGAACGCATCTTTGAAACCGATCGAACCTGCGGTCTTGAATGCCATTTCCGAAGAGTCTACGGGGTGCTCGCTGCCATCAAGCAGCTTGACCTTGACGTCGATGACTGGATAACCGGCCATGATGCCACCGGCCATAGCTTCGACAATACCCTTCTGGACGGCTGGAATGTATTCCTTCGAAATTGAGCCACCATGAATTTTGTTTTCGAATTCGAAACCTTTTCCATGTTCGTTGGGCGAAACTTCGAGAACCACGTGACCGTATTGACCCTTACCACCGCTCTGTCTGACGAACTTGCCTTCAGAGGTGACTGTGGTGCGGATAGTTTCACGATACGCAACTTCCGGTTTGCCGACGTTGGCTTGCACTTTGAATTCGCGCAGGAGCCTGTCGACGATAATCTCTAGGTGAAGCTCACCCATACCTGCAATGATGGTTTGACCGGTTTCCTCATCCACCCTGACGGTAAAGGTCGGATCTTCTTCAGCCAGTTTCATCAAGGCATTGCCCAGTCTGTCGCTGTCTGCCTGAGTCTTCGGTTCGATGGCGACCGAGATAACCGGATCAGGGAAGGTCATCGACTCGAGGATAATCGGTTTGTGGTCGTTGCAGAGCGTGTCACCAGTGGTGGTGTCTTTCAATCCAACGGCGGCGACGATATCTCCGGCGCAAGCTTCCTGGATGTCCGTTCTCTCGTCAGCTTGCAACTGAACAAGGCGGCTGATTCTCTCACGCTTGTCTTTGGTGCTGTTATACACGTAAGAACCGGCGGTGAGTTTGCCGCTGTAGATGCGGACGAAAGTCAGTTTGCCTACGAACGGATCGTTCATAACTTTGAAGGCGAGAGCAGCAAAGGGCTCGTTTTCGTCGCAGTGTCTGGTCGCTTCTTCACCATTCTTGAGCACGCCTTTGATAGGTTTTGCTTCTACTGGCGAAGGCAGATAGTCGACGATCGAGTCGAGCAACAGTTGAACGCCTTTATTTTTGAAGGCTGATCCACAAAGAACCGGAACGATTTTGTTGGCAATGACTGCCTGTCTGAGACCGACTTTCAGCTCGTCTACAGTGATCTCTACGCCTTCAAAGAATTTCTCCATGAGGTCATCGTTCGCTTCAACAATTGCTTCTTCGAGCTGTTTGCGATACATATCGACCTGCTCGACCATGTCTTCAGGGATATCTCCAATTCTGGATTCGCGTCCAGTTTTGTCGTCCTCTTTATAGAAGATAGCGTTGCGCTCGATAAGATCAATGATGCCGACAAAATCTTCCTCTGCTCCGATTGGCAGTTGAATTGGATGTGCATTGACCCAGGTTGTTGTCTCGCCGGGCAGACGTTCTTTAACTTGACCGAGGACTTTGTAGAAGTCAGCACCCTTGCGATCCATCTTATTGATGAAGATCAAACGAGGCACTGTATATCTGTTCGCTTGTTTCCAAACGGTTTGAGTTTGTGGCTGAACACCACCAACGGCGCAAAGTACGATTACTACGCCATCGAGAACGCGCATGGAACGTTCGACTTCTACTGTGAAATCGACGTGTCCAGGGGTGTCGATAAGGTTGATGCGCTTGCCTTTCCATTCGCTGGTGATGGCAGCAGCGGTAATTGTGATACCGCGCTCTTTTTCTTGCTCCATCCAGTCGGTGACGCTAGTCCCTTCGTGAACTTCACCCATACGATGGATGAGACCCGAATAGAAAAGAATGCGCTCTGTGGTTGTGGTTTTGCCTGCGTCAATGTGCGCAGCAATCCCCATGTTGCGGATATCTTGCAGTTTTAGTTGAGAGCGTGACGGCACGGAGGGGTTCCTTTCTTTAATCATTACTACCATGAGCGGATTCCTTCTAGTTTAGTGACTTTCTTCCCTGGCTTGAACCATCGCAGATGGAGGGAAGGGTCTAAATTTACCTCTTGGGAAGATAACATGGGAAACAACGGGTGTCCCGTATTTTTCGGGGTTTCTCAAGTTTCTTCTTTACAATTGTCGCCGGTGGGCAGAGAATTCGATGATCTAAATGGTCGATCATCCCTCTGCCATAGGCAGATTTAAAACATGAAGAAGCCGCTACGTCAGACTCAGCTCGAGGCTTTACAGTGATTGATCCAGACGGGTCAATTGTTTTGCCCGTCAAGATACCTTGATGGTAGCAATCACCGTGTCTTTTGAAGCGGCTTATTGTTTATTGATTAATATCTGTAGTGAGCAAAAGCCTTGTTGGCTTCTGCCATTTTGTGGGTATCGTCACGCTTCTTAACTGACGCACCCTGACCGTTCGAGGCATCCATGATCTCTGCTGAGAGACGCTCTGCGAACGACCGACCGCCACGACGACGGCTGTTTGAGATAATCCACTGGGTGGCGAGCGCCACGCCTCTGGACTGTTTAACTTCGATGGGCACCTGGTAGGTGGAGCCGCCGACGCGTCGGGCTTTGACTTCAACTAGCGGAGTGACGTTTTTGACGGCCTTGTTGAAGATTTCGAGAGGTTCTTGTTTGGATTTCTCTTCAATAATGTTCAGAGCTGTGTAGAACAGTCTTTGAGCAGTGCTCTTCTTGCCGCGTTGCATCATGCGGTTGATGAAGCGCTGAATAAGCTGGCTGTCATAAACCGGATCTGGCGGTGGTACACGTTTCTCAGCTGCATTTCTTCTCGACATTTTTCCTTCCGACCTCTAATTCCTAATTAGACTTCAACTATCTGATGCCCGACAATTCCGGGAAGACCTTATTTCTTACCCTTCGCAGCCGCAGCAGCAGCACCAGGCTTAACTCGCTTGGTACCGTACTTAGAGCGTCCTTGCTTCCTGTCTTTCACACCGGCGGTATCGAGGGCTCCTCGAACGATGTGATAGCGGACGCCAGGAAGATCTTTGACTCTGCCGCCTCTGACCAGCACCACGGAGTGCTCCTGCAGGTTGTGGCCGACACCGGGAATGTAGGCGGTAATTTCGATACCATTGGTGAGGCGAACCCTGGCGATTTTTCTTAGAGCTGAGTTCGGCTTTTTAGGCGTCGTGGTCTTTACCTGAGTGCAAACCCCGCGCCGCTGTGGGCAGGATTTCAGCGCAGGCGACTTGGTCTTGAAAGTGACCTTTTGACGCTCTCTTCGAATTAATTGATTGATGGTGGGCACCAGCTATCTCCTACTAGTTATCTTTTCTTTCAGCGACTCCAGCTTGACTAGCTGGTCTGACAGTGGAGTCTCATAACCCTCTGTCCTCTGCCAGGCATCTACAACACAAGAGCGCGTCGTCTTGCCCTGGCTGCAAAGCCGCACGAATTCTCGGCTATTATCAGCAAACAATCAGCGTATCAGAAAAGTGCTGTCGGCGTATATTCTTTCGTAATTAGTTTACAAATACCGAAACAGACCGGCAGTACACCGTTGTAGCTGATGAGATTTTTCTCTACCAGCATCAGTAAGTCTACCAAATCCCCTCTGCGAGCGGGGTTGTCAGAAGGTGTTGATTGCGACAAGTTACTGTCTACTGCTCGCTGTCCTCGAATCCTTCCATATTTCGATACTCCCACGAAGTATCGAGAAGCAATCGATCAACGGAGAATGGCATGTTGACTGCGGCATTGCCAAGATTGGGAATGGTCACGGCCTGATCGAGCGTAATCGATCGGCGGCGTTTCTTGGCTCTTGACCAGTGTTCTCTGGCCAGGAGGCAGAAGTCTCCTTGACGTTCCAGTCCTTTTTTCTCAAGCGCTGCAATCAGGTCGCGCTGATAGTCGAACGCTTTCAAAACCACCATCCCGCGCATTCCTGCCTTCTTCATAAATGACAGCGCGAAATCGACGACCTCGTCCGTCATATGAGACCAGCCTGGATTGACCATGAACTCCAGGTGATAATCACCTTCTCTATGGGCAGTTATGCGGGCAGCGCAGGAGATTATGTTGCGCTCGGTATCGTCGGCAACCCAGTACCAGTTTTTGCTGCGCACTAGATATTTGGTCAGCTTCTCCAGGTCACTTCCCACTTCTGAAGCGCGTGACAGCATTTTTAAGTCCTGAACACGATAGTCGCCGGCATTAAATCCATAGATCCGTCGCAGTTCGCCGGGCAGAACATCTTGATGCAGTTGATACAACCTCTCCTGGTCGCCGGGCTCCGCCAGGCGAAACTGGGGAAGAAGAGCGTTGTCATTAACTTCGAACTCCAGAGGCACCTGATAGTAGCTGACGCTACCCATGCGACGAAAACCTGATGCCGCAAATAATGCCAAACCTCTTGAGTTCTGGACGGACACTTCGCCGAGGAAATGACCTACCCCCTGACTACCGAAATAGGCCAGAGCAAAGCGCAAAAGCTCTTGTCCGATGCCTCTTCCGCGATGCTGCGGGTGAACGACCAGGTGCCGTATTCTCCAACAGGTATGCGTTTTTCCGATCGAATCTAGAGAGATCAAACCGAGGACGACACCAGCCTCTTTAGCTACATACACCGACGGTGCCCGGTGCAGCGCGCAGGGCAGCCAGTGTTGCCAGAAAGTAAATCCAGTGTTGAGTACTTTTTCTTCTGCA
>CAYTDR010000165.1:0-11276 GCA_964436185.1 uncultured Candidatus Obscuribacterales bacterium
CTGTCTGTCATGGATAGACCTCTTGTTCCCCCGCAGTTCAACGATACGGGTCAATACAGGCGGAACGGCATCCGTTTGTTTGAAGGTTTCAAGATGGTCGCAGATTGAAACCAAAATCTCGATCATCCCTTCGCGGTCGTTACAGGTTACAGTAACAGCATACTGTGCTGCTTGTCGCGCAAGACGGATTGCTTCGGACCGGTTCGTCAGCGGGTTCACGGACAAGAAATGGCTTAGTCTTGCCTTTGCGTAGTTGCCAATGTCACCGTCGCTGGTGGCTAACGCCGCGAGACGTTGACGTGCGAGGTCGACCGCTTTTCGTTGTTGTCCCAGTTTTTGCAGTTGATCAAGGTATTCGACTAAGGTTTCATTCGCATCCGGAGAATCGAGTCCGCACAGTCTCCTTTGCCTCGCCTCAACATCCTCCAGAAATCTGGCTGCCTCCGTGTGGTTTCGTTCGTTCCTAGCCATTTCGGACAGCCTGACCAATGGAGTAATCATCAGAGGGTGGTCGGAGCCCAGCCGCTGGCGAACTATGTCCATGTCCTGCATGCAAATTGCCTTAGCCTCGTCGAAGTGCCGCTCCTTTGCAAGCTTTTCAGTCTGTCGGCTATGTTTTTTGATCAACTCGGCCAAGTCGGCGGGCACGATTCCTGCTTGATAACTTTCAAGCAGGGGTCGCTCGCTATTACCTTCTGATGCTGGGCATGCGACACATAGGACGACAAAGGCGTATAAAATTGCGCAAGAGCAGGAGACCCCAAGCTGCATTGTTATCTCCGACTTGATACTATATTCCACACTGCAACACCTGGCAACATGCACCTGTCCGACATCAATCTGCTTCGAAAAGCAATGCTCATTGGGTTTATACCCTTTGTTGCGGCGCTGGTATTCATGATGGCTCTCTATTATGTAATCGAGGGTCTGGAAAGCAATTTGCAGGAAGAGCGGCAGACACGAGAAACCACTCAATTAGCGCTGATGGCTTTTACTTCCATCGGTCAGGTCGGTGCGCTGGTTGATGTATACGGGCAGACGAACGACTCCGACAGTTTTCGTGAATATCAGAACTCAGCAGCCAATGCGCGATCCATTCTCGCTCGTTTGCGCAACCGAACCATCACTGATGGACGCCTGCGTTCATTGGTGCAAGACCTTTTTGCCCAGGCCGAAGCCGCGCTACGGTTGGCAGAACTGACGGTCAAGCTGCAAGAACTGAATGGACACACCGTAGCAAGAATGCAGTCGATTTCGCTCAACATCGAGGCAGTGCAACTAGCATCCGATCTTATGCGAACATCAAAGGAATTCCAGAAACTGCTGGACCCTTCATCGCGATCAGATGCTGCATCTTTCCGTTTTCGAAATCTGCTTCGATCGCTGATTGTTGTCGGTCTTGCCGGTGCGGGTTTGACCAGTATCTTGGTTGCTGTTGCAATTAGCCGAGAGATTGTCGCCCGCCTCAACAAATTAGTAGAGAACTCGCAGAGGCTGTCCCGCTTCGAACCGCTGTTACCGCCTACCCCAGGCAAGGATGAGATAGCAATCTTAGATGGTTCGTTCCATGAAATGGCTCAACGTCTGTTGAAAGCTACAGAGTTGCTGAAGGCAAGTGAGGCAGAGGTTCGTTTGCTAACTTCGAGCATCGCCCATGATATCACCGCGCCGTTGATGATTCTTCAGAACAATCTAGAAGGACTGCAGGAAACAGCCAGGCACGGACAGTTCGATGAGGCGGATCTGGAGATGATCGAAGCTACTATCAATCAGGCTAAACGTTTGGGGCGGCTGACGGAAGGATTGCTTGGGGTCGGCAAATCGGGGATTGACGCAACGCCTCTGAAGTTGACGAACGTTTCTCTAAAATCCCTGATGAAAGAATGTGTAGCCTCCCTTCACGGAACGGCGGAAGCGGCTGATGTCGACATTGTTCTTGAAGCCCAGGAGTTTTCTGGTCTGGTCGATGAGGACAAAATTGCCCGCCTGTTCATAAATCTGTTGACCAATGCTCTGAAGTATTCACCAACTGGTTCTTGCATAACTGTTTCAATCAAAGAGGTCGGGAGTTTAATCGAGCTCTCTGTGGCGGACCAAGGGCAGGGAATTCCTGCTGGTATGGAAAACCAAATCTTCCAGCCCTATATTCAGGCTGAAACAGGGAATACTGGGACCGGTCTTGGGTTGGCGATCTGTGCCGAGATCGTGGAATTGCATGGTGGCACTATTGGTGTTACCAACAATCCCGCTAAGGGCGCCACATTTTTGGTAACTCTTCCTCATTTGACCTCTTCCTAGCCTTAGTTGGATCAGCTTATCTGTCTGAGATCGTGGAGATGCATGGTGGCACTTTTGGTGTTTGCCAACAACTCCGACAGGGGCTCCACGTTTTTCATAAGGCTTCCTCATTTGACCTCTGCCTAGCCTTAATTAGATCAGATATCTGCACCGAGACTATGAAGTTGCATGGTGGCACTTTTGGTGTCAACAATAGTGTCCCAATGGGCGCCACCTCGTGGCAATCTTGACCTCTTCCTAAGTAAATGGGTGGTGAAAGCTCGATGGGTAGTTGAGTCTTGCAGGAACATTGGTCAGCTTGTGTTACCGCAGCTCCTGCATCGTTCAACAGATCTTCAGGCGCCACGAGGGTTCATCAGGAGGCCCATTCGTTCGCGAATCTGCCTCAACTGTTCTACATTTCCACCACTCTGACGAAACAATGCCGTAAACATAGGATCCCGATCCAAGTTCATCTGCAGAACGTCACGTGTGAATTCGTGCCTTTGCGCGAGTTCCGGATGTATGGTCAGTGCTTCCATCATTAGAGCGTTGCGGCGAGGGATGTCACCCATGGAATTCATTGTTTGTGCATACTCATAACGAACCAACCCGCGAAATGTGCCAGCCGAGACCGATCTCCATTGTGTCATAGCATCTTGAGCCTGCTGCAAAGTAAACTCGTTATCCGGATGGTTGGTCTGCTCGTTCTGCAAAAACTGTCCCAGCATGGATATCCGAGACGCCGAGTCTTCCGTCATCCGATCGACCTGATCGACCGTTCGTCGATATGTTTGTTCCAGTAAGCGGACATTTTCGGGGGTGAAAGGGTTTTCTTGATCAGCAATCAGACTTCTAAATGTCCGGTGTATATCTCGCTCGTCTGGTATTGTTAGCCGATTAGAAATTATCTCCTGGCGCAAGAGATCCCTGAGTGCTGGGCTTCCGTTGAGCATTAGAGTGGCAATTGATCTGTCGCTGGAATTTGCCAACAAGGGCTCCAGGAGTGCGCGCGAGCGTCTGGCAATCTCTACGTCGGGATTGCTTATGTTTGCAATCAGCTGTTCTTGTGCTAATGGGCCGAGGCCTCGAAGCGTTTCGAATGCGCGCTCGCGCGTCTGAAAGTTGCCGCTTCCAAGTCCGTTACGTCCGATTAGGTCCGCTATCTGTCTTTGTTGATCAGTTTGTTCTGCTGGACCCTGATTGGGAACGTTTGTCACACCAAGCAGGCATAGCGCCTCCAAAACAAGTGGGTTGTTTTGCGGCTCGACGTCATTTTGTGGTGTCAATGAAAAGTCTTCGAATATCATAATGTTGTTCTCCAAAGGTTGTCGCTTTTACCTGGGCAACTGAATATGCAGTTCCTGAGCCGGTCTATGTGATGTGAAAATATTTGGTGAGAAGTTGATCGAAACATTGTGCCGCCCGGAGATCGGATCTCGCTCTGAACTTGTGAGTCGGAGGAGAGGTAAGTTGCCCGGTCTTCCCTGATTGGCAGCTCCAAGCTGGCGGTTAACGGCATCTATGAACAGTTCCGTTGTTAGTCTGCTTGTTCCGTTCTCTCGGCAGACAGCTCGAAGAGACTCGGAAATGGCTCTCGTGTTATCTGCTACGGATCCCTGAGGGTCTAGTCGCTCAGCGGTTCGCCGCGCATTGGCAAGTAGGTTTTCTTGTTGAGCCCGGCTAAGCGTATAGAATTCAGGATTGTAGCGGGGAGGCGGCATTTCCTGACGTACCGCCTCGATCAGCGCATTTGCTGGTTGTTGATCGGCTGCGTTCTCCAGTGTGAAATTTTCGATAGGGTTAAGCATCAATGTGTTCTCCGATTGTTCGATATCTCGCCTTCGCTGAACCGCTCTGGCGCTGATTGATACAATATCGATGGTCAACCGACAAGCTCTGGACAATTGTTGTAGTTGAGATGAAATTCCGTCAGACTTTTAGCAAGTACCCTTGGCCGTGCACCGTACTCAGTGCATCGCTGCCAATGTTGTTTAGCTTTCTGCGCAGCCGTCTGATGCAAATATAGACTGCATCCAGAGTAGTTTCGGAATCTGTTTGCCAGACTCCGTTCAAAATAGCTTCAGCGGATGTAACTCTCCCGGGCCGACGCATAAAAAACTCCAGCAGCGAAAACTCCTGCCTTGGTAGTTGAATTTGTCGATCTCCGCATGAAGCCTCACGCGTTTCTAGATTAAGCTGTAAATCGCCGACAACGAGGACCGAACCGACGAATGTCTTGGCTCGTCTGAGCAGCGCTTTCACACGTGCTCGCAACTCTTGGGGCTGGAACGGTTTAGTAAGATAGTCATCGGCACCAGCTTCCAGTCCGGCAACTTTATCTTCTAGATCACCTTTTGCAGTGAGCATCAAAATAGGCGAACACTTAGCAGACTGTCTAAATGACTTGCACAGTTCGATCCCTGACTTACCAGGCAACTTCCAATCAAAAACGAGCAGATCGAAATCAAATTGCAGCATCATCGATTCGCCAGCCAAACCATCGACGGCAATGTCGATTACGTGCCCGTCTTCACGCAGCCAGCCCGCTATTGTAGCAGCCAGTTCTGGATTGTCTTCTACCAACAAGAGTTTAGCCATGCAGCCTCCGCTGCGAATGTAAAAATACAGATGGTCGAAACGATGTTTGGATAGCTCAGCCGTATTCTGCGCTTCTATATACCACAAAGGGCGAAGAATATTACCCGCGAACCGCTCGAGATAAGGCACTGAGAGAGCATAGGGACTGCTTCCAACACGTGTTAATCGCTCAAGCGTCTTCCGAATCTCTATCAGTCTCCGCATTCGATACCAGGACACCTGATTCCCAAAGCGGAGAATTCACTGGTAGTTTAAGCACTTGTCCTATGTGGATCTCATTTGGCGTTTGTAGGCTGTTTATACCTGCGATTTCCCAAACCAATTGGAGTTTGAGTCGGTCGGGCGCTTCCCTTCCGAGAACCTTGCCTGCGATATCCCACAGAGTGTCACCTTTTTGCACAATGAACTTATCACCTGTGAACAGTTGGGACTGTTCATCCTTGTTTTCGATAATTGTGCCTGGAACGACAAGCTCCTGTCCCGGATAGATTCGATTCAAATCTGCAAGTTTGTTGATCTGTCCAATCTGATTTACCAGCTTCGAAATTTGCTGTTTCGATGCATTTTCGGGCAGGTTTGCTGCTGCAATTTTCCAAACTGAATCGCCTCTCTGAACAGTAACTTTGGTCAAGGCTTGAAGCAGACCTCCGGCATCGTTCGGTATCACGATTTCCTTCTGGAGCTCTTTCAGGGACCGAGGTTGATCCGTGCGTTCAGCTTCCGCAGATTGTTTGGCGTCCTTTTTAGTTTGAGCGGTCCGGGCTTTATTGTTTTTGTTTTGGCCCGATTGAGGCCGGTCACTTTTTTCGCTATCGCGATTAGAAGTGTTCTTCTTGCCAAAATCGCCCAGTCCAGATGAACTTGAATCCTGTCCAGTCATACGACACCTCAGCTGAGACAACCGTTCAGGATTCCGATCTTTTATGCCACGGGAGAAGGATCCGATAACTGTATCGAACGATACTGAAGGTAAGAAAATCGGATTTTACGTGAATCCGTCATAAGCGATGTTTTGCACAGCTATTTAAATCGGTTAGGTCCTTTGACGTCCGAAATGGCCACCAGCGCTTTAGGGTTGTTCGACCGATTCTGAGCAATGTTCTGATCGAATCGATTGATAGCGGCAGTAAAGTTTCAGGCTACAGATCTCGATCTGTCCATAGAGCCGAATCGGCTGGAAAGCACTGCGCGATCTCAATACATCCCGCCGATGGCGATCTCAGTCATACGAAATGCCAGCACCTCTAGTTCTCTTACTTGTTATCGCTCGGGAGTGCATTGTCGCTAAGCCTCTTGAGGCGGCCATGCATTCGATGACATTAGGTCGGATCAATGTCGAATTAAACAGTGATCCGAGTGGTGACTGGAGGGACAATTTTTCGTAGCAGAGATACGAAATTGGTTGCGAATAAGGGGAACTTGCTTCAACGTTGGAGGAACACCATGATAGTAGACAAATGGAAAAAGGAAGTGGAAAAGTCCCGCGCTGCACTTCGAAGAGGAGACAAGAAACAAGCTATCAAAATGCTGGAAAATGCGTTGAAGATGGCCGAGCGTGCCGGTGATATAGAACTTCGTTTGGAGACACTTTCTTTGCTGGCCGGAGCATCAATGTACCTGAAAGAATGGAAGCCGGCAGAAGAGTATCAAGCACGAGCGGTTGACATTGCCAGACGGGGCTGCGGAATCGAAAGTCGTGAGCACGGTCGCACGTTGTGCCAACTGGCTCATGTGTATTTCCGGAATAAAGATTTAGACCTGGCTGAAAAGTATGCATTGACGGCTGCGCAGGTGCTTTCCAACATCGAGTTTGACACGCGGTGTTTTGATTGCAACACTCTGGCAATGACACCATATGGGATTCTTGCACGAGTGTGTTTTAGGCGTGGTGACCAGGATGCCGCTCGAAAGTGGGTCTTGAAAATCAGATCCGTTATAGGTGCTGACGAAATTATTTCTGATAACGACTTGAACTTGATCGAAAATCGCTTATTCAGAGAACATAAGGGTAGCATCAATGCCGTGGCAAGCCCCGCCTGTGGTGTGCAAGATTTTGCTGGCTAGCGAACAGGCATTCTCAATCTGATGACGCAAATACGCCAACTGCCTGAGAGCGGCTCAATAGCAGACGTCGACTCAAACAGTCTGGCATGGTATGTGTTGCCGATGCACAAGCGTTCGACTTTTTGAATGGAATTCAATTGGTGGCACAAGCCATTACACATTTTGAACTAAGGGCGGTGCGGGATTGATGGCTTGTGTGCAGTGAATACGGGCAGTTCGAACATCCTTCCCGTTGTTCAAGACTTAATTTGCTTGACGCATTATTTCTGCTCACGAGATTTTTTGAGCGAGGCTAGGACACTTAGCAAATTTCCATTCTCTTTAAATTCGCTTTGGCCGTAATGCATATTCGAGAATATCCACTATAGTATACAAAAATTTCTTCCAGGGAATACGCCGACAGTTTCTTAGAGCGAGAGATAGCTACTTTGTCCGATGAATGACAAAAAAATAGTCGCTATCGCGGGTTTGTTTGAAGGTTGAATGTCCGGTGAGAAATTCAGATGATGGCGACGAATAACGATGTCGAGGGCATCATATACGGTGGCGACGTGTTGTGTAAGAACTTACGAACGCCCAGAGATGTTTTGACAAGAGAAACAGAGTACTTGGCACTAAAATTGAGAGAGGCACCACGAAAAGCGTTTTTAAATCTCAAAGGCGATACCGATCAATAATTCGATTCGATTTCTGAAATATTCCCGATAGGGAATATTTTCTGATTGGCAGAATAGCAGAATCGATAATCTTCCCGTTCGGGAGGATCTGTTTAAAAACCAACCATTTGGGTGAGCCTAGCGCCGTGACATATGATCTCCTTGCTAGCAGTCACATTGGCGAGTCACCCCTGGCTATTTGCTTCCATATGTTCCCGAGCGGGAACATATGGTTCACTGTCAGTTTTAGATATGATAGTATTACCGTACGGGAATGTTGGCGGGTGAGCTAATGGCGACGACGATTGAATCTGTAGATGACCTGGCAGCGTTCATCAGAACACATCGAAAATCTCTCGGATTGACTCAGGCTGAACTTGCTGGAGCCTCTGGGCTCGGTGTTCGTTTCATTGGGGATTTGGAAAGAGGCAAACAAACGTGTGAGCTGGGCAAAACTTTGCGAGCTCTCGCCATGCTGGGCATCGATCTCCAGGTGAAAACGAGAACGGGCACAAATGAATAAGGACCTTGATGTCTTTCTCCACGCGGAATTAGTTGGAACTCTCAGATTAGATTCTGCCGACGAAATGGTTTTTCAATACAATCAGAATGCGCCTCGACCGATATCTGTTGGAATGCCTGTTGCTCAGAAGCACTTCGAGGCGCCTTCTCACTAACTTTCCAATCGAAGCGCAGAAAGAATACGCAGAGATGCGAGTCGCCGGCTGGTCCCATCCCTCGTGTCAGCGCGCCCTGGAAATCATCCAAGCGAACTGCGAGCAAATGAAAACCCGCTTGAGCATCTGAGAACTGCTGTGCAAGGAACCAGGTACTACGAAAGCTTAGTCGTCAGAGTCGTTACCTATTGCTGTGCCAGCATAGCAAAGCTTTTTTCGGTTGGTCTTTGACGCGGATGATTAGCTCTTCTCCCAATGCTTCTAGGATGTTTTGGCCTCGTGATGGTGCAACGGGCGAGGCTGTTTATTGCAAAACTCTTTTGAGCCTACTTTGGGTTGGCGGAGTCTGTTTGAGTTTGACGGGAATTGTATGTAGGTTTCTTGGGGCTGACCCATTTTGCTTGCCATACGCCGGATTCGGCAAGCTCTTTGGCGGAACTACCCCAGAATCCGCTAAGGCGCTTGCCGTCTTCTGAGACTGTGGCTCTATACAAACCCATGGCAATGCCATTTCTATTGCGCACCTCCACGCCAGTGAGCTGCAGGTTATTGGTTTTGGCATCGTACTTGCCGACAAAGAGTTCGTCGCCGCTTAGTTTTTCTTCTGGAGCTGTCCAGATAAAATATCCGCTATATCCCTTATCTTTGTCTGATCGCAAAACCATGTTGGCAAGCCACTTTGTTGTGTCCTGACCTTCAACTTCCCAGCTTCCTTCCTTCGGTGTGCGGGCGAAAGCGGGCGACCCAACGATTGCTATGACTGCAGCGATCAAAAAGAAACGATGGTTCACTTATTTCACCTTGATCTTATTTTTCTTGGCCCATTCATCAATGTAATTTCGCCGCCAACCATAAATGTGTCGTGGCGACCGGGGGCGCGGTCTTTCCACACCGCTTTAACACGAATCATCACGTCGACTGAGCCATCTCGATCGAACAGAGAATGTTGTGTGCCCCCAACTACGTATCTTCTAGCTTTGCTTCCTAGATCTGCAAATCAAGGACAGCGGCGTTCGGGCTCGACTCTTGGTTCGTTGGTCAGTGGCACTTGAAGGCGTTCTCTCAACAGGTCTTCGTAAAACATTTGCCCAAGCGTGCCCGAGAAGATGTTCTTGTTTGGTGCCGTTCTCAGTATTTCCTGCCCGAGATCCCTGAGTCCCTGCTCGCCCACAACTCTATCGACGTGCTTTGGAGTACGAGCATCGGAACTATGCGGTGGCAGTTGAAGGCGCTCCCTCAGCCGATCTTCATAAAGCATCTGTCCTAGCGTGCCGGAAAACGCATTCGGATTGGGTTCTGTTCTCAGAAGCTGCTGTCCAAATTCCACCAGCACCGATTCGCCGACGAACCTTTCGCTCCGAGGCCTCGCTTGAGCACCTTGTTGAATTGATTCGGCGACAAGATTGGTAGTCGCTGCGGGATGTTGTCTTATGGACTCGGCGACAAGAGTTGTGGATGCTGCGGGAGTTCCTTGTCTTATGGACTCGGCGACAAGAGTTGTGGACGCTGCGGGAGTTCCTTGTCTTATGGACTCGGCGACAAGAGTTGTGGACGCTGCAGGAGTTCCTTGTCTTATAGACTCGGCGACGAGAGTTGTGGACGCTGCAGGAGTTCCTTGTCTTATAGACTCGGCGACAAGATTTGTGGTCGCGGGAGGATTTGTTTGATTTTGATCTGGGTTATTTTTCTTTTGTGGCATAAAAACATCACCTGTGGTGAATGAGGGTAGGCGAAATAGCATATGCAGAACGACATGCTTGGACAACAGTGTAATCACGAATGAGAGTGACTGTTTTTGTGCTACAACGGGGCTTTTCGTGATATTGCGCTGATTGTCGAGAGTATCGCCGGTGGTGACCCGGATCTGTTGATTCAGTTCATTGCTAACTACGGCGCAGATATTCAAATTCACAGTACGCAATTGGGACGATCAGAAAATTTGTGGTCAATTTGCTATCGACGATGTTGACTAATTGGAGAAAGCCTGACGAAGACGAGGAACTCCTACTAGCGGCGTTCGCTGGCGAGAAATTGGCAGTCCTGGTATAGTAAAACAAGCCTGTTTGTGGGACTTTAAGGCGACTTCCGAGACATACCTAAGTAGTGTGAACCTTCCGTCGCCTTGCCTATTTCCCGAACAGGCTTTCTATTTGGAATGAAAATTATGGATGTTGGAAGAGAAGATCTCACACTGTTTTTGAATGCTTGCGCTGTTGCTACAGGGCAGAATGAGTTCTACAGCTCTGACTCGCAACAGCAAGTTTCGCTGCAGTTCCTGCACTACTATATTTGCGCTAACTACAGGAAGCTTTATTCGTATTGCCTTTTTGCCGGGGTGAACGACTTCAACCGTGCGGAGATCATTTTTCAACTTCTCCGGCAAGGTCGTGCTTGCGAAGCGGCGAACCGTGCTCAGGAAAACGCATTCATAACGGCTGCTCTTGCAGAACTGCCAGCCCAGAGAGCCTGGAAACTCATTGCTCGTCTGAAAATGCAGCGAGTGAATAATCGGCGAACGCGTTCTTTAATTCGATCATTCATCAATAACAGAAAGGATCTGGCGTTTGATGCCGTAAAGTATGGAAAAAAGGTTCGTTCCGCGATTATACACAGCCACCTGAAGATTTCCGGCGAGATCCCAACGTTCCTCTTTGAGGGGCTCGCAGGTAAGTTCAGCACGCCGATTTTGGACAAGTATCGCGCAGCTCATTTCAGCAAAGAAGCCATTTATGAGTTGCCATACTCTATCGCTGAAGGGCTCGCGGCGCGGCACGGCATTCCTCGTGATGTCTTTTTGCCCAGAATTCAAAAGAAAATGACCGATCGTGAACGGCTCAGGCTTCAGGACGCCAGCTCCGGCAAGGTGAAGATAGAGCCGCATCGCATCAGTCTGACGGAGTTGTGTGTTTACGTTCTCAGCCTGTCGTTGGAAGAACGCCGGGAACGTAGAGAACAGCTCTCCGGCTGGTTGCTTTCTTCGGTTCAATCTACTGTTCGAAAA
>CAYTDR010000166.1:0-11241 GCA_964436185.1 uncultured Candidatus Obscuribacterales bacterium
GTGGTGGAAAACGATATCAACCAGTCACAACTAGCTTTGCTGGAGCTTAAAGTAGACTCTTTTCGATCTCTAGAGTACAAGGAGATGCTGCAACTTCTCGGATACAGCCCGAGTGATGAGCGAATCGACCACTTTGTGAAAATCGAGCACTTACTTAGTGATGACGCCAGGAAATACTGGGTCACCAATCTTGATACCATCGACAAAGGTGTAGCAGGCAGTGGCAAGTTCGAAAACTACTTCCGTACCTTCAGGAAGCTGATTCTGCCACTAGTCCACGACAAACGCACAATCGATGCGCTTCTAGAAGAACGAGGTCCTGTGCAGCGCGCTTTATTCTATGAGAAGAGCTGGAATACCCTTCGATGGAAAATGATGTTCAAGTTATTCTTTTCGAAACCGGTTATGGGAATGCTAGGCCGCGATCCTGAATTTTTCAAATACGCCGAAGGCAATCTGCCGGCAAACCTGATGCACCTTACTCGTCAGGCGCTTGTCGATCAAGATCCATCGAAGAATCCCTATTTGCACTGGATTCTCAAAGGAGAGTTCGGCGATAGTTTGCCCTTCTTTCTCCGCAGGGAGAACTTCGAGAAGATTCGCAGAAACATCGATTGCCTGGAGATAAGGCGGAATTCTATGGAGCAGTTCCTCGAATCCTCCTGCGACAATGAGTTCGATTCTTTCAATCTTTCTGATATCTTCGAGTACATGTCCACGCAAAACTTCGTTGACTGCCTCAAAAATCTGAGGCGCGTCGGCAAGCCAGGTGCCAGACTGGTCTATTTCAATATGATGGTCGACCGACACAGCGAGAACAATGTCGATGGAATTGAGATAAACAGAGAGCTGTCACAGACTTTATTCGCTCTCAACAAGACCTTCTTCTACAAAAGATTCTTGGTAGAGGAGCTGGTGGCATGATCAGTCCCTGGCTAGCAATGGGTCTTGTAATGACGATCCTGGTCGGTCTAATCCACTCTCTGGGCAAGCTCCAGCAACGTTTGCAGAATCCCGAATTGATTCGCAAGATCCTTCATGTCGTAATGGGACTGGTTACGCTCTCCTTCCCATGGGTGTTCAAAGACGCCTGGCCAGTGGTTTCCCTGTCGATCATCTCTAGCGTTTTTATCGCCGTTCTCAAGTCGTCCAATCTAAAGGAATGGCAACCAGTTATCTGTGCAAAGGGACGCCAGTCGATTGGGGAGATCTGTTTTCCCCTTGCCGTGGGATTGACTTTCCTGCTGGCCAGGGGCGACGCCTTACTCTACACGATACCGATTGCGATACTGACTTTCGCTGACGCCGCTTCAGCCATCGTGGGACAGCGGTTGGGTAACAAAACGTACGGCACCAATGACGGCACCAAGTCAATCGAAGGCAGCTGCGCATTTGCAATGGTTGCATTTATCTGCACCTACCTCTCGATTGCCTTCGCCATCCCGGGGCCATCCGGACAAATTACCGCAGTCTGCGTCGCGCTGATTCTAGCCATCCTCTCCATGATGTTCGAGGCGATTGCGTGGAAGGGGCTCGACAATCTCTTCATCCCCCTGGGAGCATTCCTGGTGCTGAAAACGCACTTGCACCTGCCAGCTTCCCAGGTGGTGGTAAACTTCATAATATTGCTGGTGGTATCAGTCGCAATCATTACGCTGCGTAGGTTTAGCACACTCAATGGCAGCGGACTGATCGCCTCGGCGCTATTTTCATACTACGCCCTCAGTGTCGGAGGACCGATGTGGGCATTGATGCCTATCACTTTGTTCCTATTCTATAGATACCTTCTGCCAACACGCTTTCAAAAAATCGAGAACATTCACAGTGTTATCGGCGTATTGTCGGTCTCATCCGTCGCCGTACTCTGGCTGTTGTTAGCAAATCTGCAAAACAATCAGATCTACCTGTTCCCATATGCGCTTACATTCGCAGCCCATGCCGCAATCATATCCATCGCTCACATGCGCTGCACAGGTTTCTCCAGGCTGAAATTGCTCGCCATTATGCACGCGGTGATCAAGGCGTGGTGCCTGATCTGTTTGCCTCTTGCGCTTTTGCAGCCGACGGTGCAACTGATTGTGCTCACAATATTCCTGGCACCAATCTGCATCGGCATCCCCACCGTGCTGTTCTACTTCGCCAACTCCAGTCATCTGCGCCCACGCAACCGATCATCTCGCTGGGTTAAGCAAACCCTTTTCGCGGCAATGGCAGCCAGCCTGGGACTTATTCCGTTGTTACTCCTATAAAATGTATGCCAAACCTTGAACTTAAATCGAACAGTCGGCAGGCCTCACCTTGCGCATGCTATCCTACAGCCACTGCACTTGCCAAAGCGTTCGATGATGTCTCTGGTCACTTCTTCGATGCTAAACTACCAAAACGTGCAAACATCCAAGCTTGTCCACCTGTCGATCTAAGGGAAAAGTGAAGTTCAAGAAGCTATTACTGTCGTTTTTGATTGTGCTGCTGGGTCCTACCGGCTCGTCATATCTTCCTGCGCAATCGCAGGATGGTTCGTTGCGCCTTCAGCGTCCCGTTGAAGACAAGTCCAGCTCTCAGCGAGAACCTCTACAGGCTGGGATCAATCGCAGTCACATTCTTCATGAGCAAGCCGAGGAATCGGCCGCTCCGCCGCTGGATTTGAAAAAGGCGTTTCCATCCGAAGGTACAAACCGCGCACCGCTCACTGGTGCGATTCAGGAAGTGCACAAAACTCCTCCGGTCGTAACTCTTTCCGCCGGAACCGGCACCATGGCGCCTCCGTCCCTCTACCGCGGTTGGCTGGAAAAAACGCATCCACAGTTCGCCCTCCAAACGAGCACAATGCCCAAAGACGATCTCGTAATTGTTTTCGACAAATACGACGACACAGGGCGAACATTGGACAGTCTCGGTTTGCAATTCACCACAGTCAACAAAAAACAGTTCGACTCTTATGATCTTAAAGAGGCGAAAGTGTTGGTAGTCGACTGCGGTCCGAAGAATCTTTCCCTGGCTGGACTATTGAAGGTTCAGCAATTCGTGGCAAACGGAGGGTATCTTTTCACCACGGACTGGATGCTCGATCGGATTGACCAGCAGATCTTTCCAGGCTTCATCGCCTGGAATGGAGCGATGAACAGCCAGAAGATGTACGATGCAGAGATAGTCGGAGTTCATCCCAACCTCTTTAAGAATGTCGTCAGCAACGCGCACTGGAAAATGGACATCCACTGCCATCTCATCCGTGTGCTTAACAAGGACGCTGTAAAAGTACTGGCAGTAAGCCGTCAGCTAGTTCTAGACGATCCGGATCGGCAGGGCATTCTTGCGGTAGTTTTTCCATTCAATCGCGGATATGTCATGCACATGACCGCTCATTTCGACAGAAGCCAGCAGTTCATAGGCAATTATCTGGCTGACCCGGCACCGATCATAGGAATAGGTCTGCGACAGGCCATCGCCATCAACTTCGTCGTAGCCGGTCTTACCGGCAAAGTGCCTGACTAACTGATTAAACGCGTCCATTCCTGCACCTTTTGAACCCTTAAAGATTTAGGATGTAACAAGCTAATCGTCGCCGTTTTATCTAAAATCGATTATGTCCTTTGTCATGGTTGATCGATGGAAGCAAAAAGATCGGATACAGCTTTAAAACTGGAAATTGCGAAAAAGCGAACAGTCTACGCCGTCGACACCTTCGTCAATTCCTGGGTGTTGTCTGCTCGCCGTTTTTTCCCATTGTTTGGTGCCTGGGCTTTGACGGTCGCAGGTCCAGTCTTTATTTGTATCGTCGGAGTGATTGCCGGATTTCTATTTGACCAATCCGCGTGGGGCGCAAAAATTGCCTGGGCGTTAGTCGGTCAGTATCATATCGGTTGGGGCGTTTTATCCGGCTTTGTTTTGCCAGCCGTTCTCATCGGTTGGTTGTATGCAGGTTGGATCATGGTCAGCCTCAAAGTAGCAAGAGGCCTGGACATACACTGGATGGACCTCTTCAGACCGTTGCCACAAACGTTGAGCGCAGGCATCGTTCTTATAATCACGACACTGGGAATGGCCATTACAGCGCCACTGATTATAGTGGCACCGATGTTGTTTATGAAACTCCAACTCGCACCGTTTTATGTCGTGGACAGAAAGTATGGTCCAATCAAGGCCATGCAGCAAAGCTGGAAAGACACGGATATGGTCTTTGTACCTCTAGCTATGATGGATTTGATGTTCGTGGGCATTCACCTTCTTACTGCTGCCACCGTATTCGGTCCGTTAATTTGCACCATCGGGACAACAGTTGCTTCCGCCCTGGTCTATTCGAAGTGGATGATAGACAACGAACATCCCGACATTCCGAAACTGGAGCTTTAGATCAATTCAGAGAGCCAGCTCTCATTGTAGTGACAAGGCCCTTATCGGAATCAGGAAGCAAGTGTGCCATTCCATGACCAATCAAATAATCACGGAATAGCTGAGCAATATTTTTTCCCTTTTGCACTTCCACAGGCGTAAAGGACTTCGTCTTCTTCACATCGGCAGTATTATCGCCTTGCAGAACCGGCACACCGTTTGCATCGAATGTCTTTGTGGAGGCAGAGAGAAAGAGGTCTGAGCCATTACTTGCGGGCATGTACGAAGTCACACTTTCTTGTTGAAAGGTGTCGAGGATGACGTTATCGATGTGCTGTACGCGAATCACTTTCGCCAGACTGCGGACCAAAACCCTGGATGGATCTGAACAGTCAAAGGTCTTGCTAGTCACCAGGTGATGCTCGTCAAACTCAGACAACTTAGTTCTGGACGAATATGGCATACCGACATAGTGCCAGATTCCACCCTCTTTGTCCTGCTGCATGCCGTACACGAACGTTCTGCGTGCCTTGAAACGATGTGGGTCCGTCAACGTCTCGTCAGTTTTGAAATTCCTGCGCAGTACGGCTGTCTCGTAGTCAACGCTCCAGGTGCCGCACATCCAACTGGGCAACTTGATCCATTCGTTGGATTGATCATCGCACTTCACCGTACTAAGCGAAAAGACCTTCCCTGGTCTCAGCTCCTCGTCCAGGGCAGGCAGTGCATCAACATGATTGATACCACCGAAAAGCGTTTGGGAAGTGACAGAAGAAGAAGACGTGCCTGTTAGTGCCATTGCAAGGAGAGCGACCAAACACCATTCTTGTCTTCTCATTTGCATAATTCGCTCTCTTTATCGAGAGTCCTATTGACAGCAAACTGATACTCTCGATGTCCGACTATTGATACTATGTTCTGGAGCAACCAACAACCACTTTATTGAATTTATTGTTGTTTAGCACAAACTGATTGGACCTACGCTGACGAGCACAAATCGCTACAACTGCGCATTCATCGGAGGATGCGGCACTTGGAATCAACGAATCAATCCAAAACCCTGTTTCTTACAATCGCCCGAGTACTCATACTTGTATTTGCTCTTGCAGGACCTGAGAGTTTCGCACATCAGAAGACTACCGAGCAAATCGATCAATCCAAACCGACATACTCATCGAACGATAATCGGGATTGGCAGTTTCAGTCTATGAGGCGGACATCCATGGTTGCGACAGGGAATTCGGCACCTGACTTCAAGCTTCCCACAAGCGACCGCAGATCTTTTGTTCGCCTTTCCTCACTTCGCGGCAAACCGGTCGTGCTCATATTCGGCAGTTGCACCAGCCCGCAGTTCAAAACGAACGCCGATCTGATTCGCAGTCTCCATCATGAATTCAAAAGTGTAGCGCAGTTTCTTTTCGTCTACATTCGCGAGGTCGGCGCTGAATCCCGCAATGTTGCAGGTGGCGAAGTGAAGGACGCTGCCACTATACAGGAGCGCTCCGACCAGGCGGAGCGAACGCACCGATCACTGAGAATAGATATGACTTGTGTGGTCGACGACATGGACGACCCGGTGACAAAAACATATTCGGCATGGCCCGAGCGACTATGCATCATAGATAAATCAGGAAAGATTGCCGTTCTAAGCCAACCAGGACCGAAAGGTTTTCACCCCACTGTCAAAGCCGTAAGAAATTGGCTGTCGTCGACGCGTTGAGTTTGATTTTAAAGAAGATATTACTGTGTTATTGAATTTCGCGAACGTAAGAATGTCCGGCATTCACTAGAGATCACTAATGCGTTCTCAAGATAGTGCATTGATGCAGTATCCTCAAGCTGATCACAAATATCCTTACTGAAAAACTTTTCTCTGAGGTTGCTTTAGCCGGCGACAGCACTGCTTCTTCGAAGACAAACAACAAGTCGACTCTTCTACAGTTTGTCAAAAAACAATCAGTGCCGGTATACAGGTCAAGCACGCCTGTCTGATGAATCAAGTGGAGAAGAGAGTTGATTACAACTCTCCGTGATTCGGCGGGCCTTTATAAATGCTAGGAGGAAATGGCATGGAAAATTTCGAGACCAATAACGCAGCAGCAGCAGGTTCCGGTCAGTCAGTCTGGGCAAACGTCTCGCAGGAGATAACGGCAAATGAGCTACAAGACTTCGTCACGGATAATCTCAGTCGCATAGACCGCAACAACAATGGTTTCTTGTCGAAAAGCGAACTAAAGACTGCCAAAAAACAAGAGGGATGGTCGGCGCGAGAGCAAGCAACGCTGGATACAATGATCACCAACTACAATATCATGGCAAGATCGGACGCACAGTATCGCAGGTGGGAAGCAGAGATTTCGATTCCTAGCATAGCCAGGTATGCGGAAATCAGAAACAGCCTCACTACCGAGTCCACACAGATTCAAACCGCCCTTCAGTATGGGCGAGACAACTTTTCCACACTCGACATCAATCAGGACGGATTCATCAACATTGTTGAATTGTCTAAGGCCAATAAAAACCCGCAAACAAAAAAACTAATGTCGAACTACAACGGTATTCAATCCGCTAGCAATGACGAATGGGGTCCCGAAAACGACGGAATCACCCGTAAAGATCTGGACAAGTTCCAGGAGAGCTGGCTGTCGGAAATACACACGACAAAGAAAGCTGGTTGTGGATGCGGAATGTGCCTGGCTCTGGGTGGCGGGTACTCACTCCAGAGGAAAGATTTTCTTAAGTAACGAGCCGGTTTTCAAGAACCACATCCCTTGACGGAGGCTGCCAGTAGGCGAGTTTTTCAATGTAGCGCACTGACTTCAGCCAATCGGTTGGGAAAGTGTATTTCTTCAGGCACAAGCTCGAATGGTGAGCGTCAGAATGAGTGTATCGAAGTAAGCGGTTTCGCTGATTCGATCAACAAAAACCTGAAGAAGGCAAGGCAAAGATGAAAGGCGACCTGACTGGCTTGGTAGAACCTCCGACGAGACAAAGCGCTGACGCGCTCTTCTTCGCTGAATCCTTTGATTCCGTTTCAATAGACGGCATCGCGACGAAGAGCGCGCCACGCTGGCTCTGCTCCCGGGCGTTCGAGTTTGATGACACTACGCGTAATGTCTACGAACAGCTCCTCGACGGTGCGGTGTTCAGCAGTCGACCGGAAATCAACCAGGCAGATGAATCCTGGGCTCTGGTCGACGGTAACAAACTAATAGGACATGTCTCGATCTGGTACCAAAACGTGCCGGAATATAACGATGCGTCCTGTGGTTACTTCGGACATTTCTTTGCCACCACGGATGACTCCGCCAGAATGATTCTGGAGAAAGTCGAGCAGGTTCTGACCAGGGTGGGGACCACATATGCAATAGGTCCCATCAACGGCAACACATGGCGAAACTATCGCCTGGTGATAGAGGATAGCGGACTGCCTCATTTCTTCGGAGAACCAGTCAATCCGCCAGAATATCCAATACACCTACTAAATAACAACTACCAGATAGCAGGAAGATATGCTTCTACTATTTTGCCAGCCTGCCAACAGTTCGATCCTTTCGCCGACGAGCTCCTTCAGACCTTTGAAAGCTCAGGAATAAGGATAAGAAATCTTGATGCAAACGATTTCGAACACGAGATCGAGACACTTTTCGAGATTGCGAACCAATCATTTCAGTCGAACTTTTTATACTCGCCGATATGCGTAGAAGAGTTCAAACAGCGATATGCAGCGGTGAGAGCAATAGTCGATCCGGAGCTGGTCTTGATTGCTATGGATAACGATCGCCCGGTCGGTTTTGTTTTCGCTATTCCAGCTAAAAATGACGAAACCGTAGTGATCAAAACTATAGCCAGATACTCTGATTCGAATTTCAAAGGACTGGGGCGAGTGCTTATGCACCTATGCCATCGGCATGCACACAGAAAAGGATATCGAATGGTTATACACGCCCTGTTTAAGGACGACAACGTCTCAGGATCTTTTAGCAATTTCAAGGACGCAAAGACCATACGGAAATATGCCATTTTCGCCAAGAAGATCAACCCGAGCGGACCAAACTAAAGACACCGAATATGGTGCATTATAAAGCGCACCCCTTGACCACTAATGTGCTAATGGTTGAGTAAATTCCCCGGTTGAAAACAAGACAATTCAGTTATCAATAAGGTGATTTGAGATGTTTGAGAAGAAGAAACCAGTCGAACTCGCAAACAACAATATTAGTAGCATCCTCGACAGATGGGCAATCGACACACCGTATTTCACATCTCTCGTCAGCGGAATCGGAAGATCTTGCGAGAAGATCTCGTATGAAGACCTATCCATCGCAGTCGCGCAACGAGCCGGCCGATTAGCAGAGTATGGCATCGGTGTGGGAAGCAGAGTGTTGGTGCTGACTCCTATGTCCATCGATCTCTACATTACCCTGTTAGCACTGTTTAGATTGGGTGCCGCCGCTATCATTTCGGACGATCCGAGCATCATCACAACCCTTCACCATGCAATCGATCAGTTGTCTCCGGACGCTCTGATCGCCAGCGGTCCTGGTGTGTTGCTAGCGATGAGAGAGCGACGGTTGCGGAACCTCCCGTTGAAGTTTTCTTCCGGAATGCTTCCTCCCGGATGGAAGTCTCTTAACTCGATTAGTGGTTACCTGGCGGGGATCGCCATTCTAGATCCCGATGCTCCCGCGCTCATTACCTTCACTAGTGGTACCAGTGGTAAGGCCAAAATAATCGTTCGCTCGCACAAATTTCTATTGAATCAACTGGACGCAATTCGTAAATGTACCGGCATGGTCCCAGGCTCTTGCGAATTGACCGCACTTCCTGTTTTTGTTCTCGCCAATATGGCTAGTTGCGTCACGTCGATTTTGCCGATGAAGGGCTCGAACAATAGCCTACGAATCAGGAAACTTGTCCTTCAGCTTCTGCACCACAGACCAGATCGGATACTGGCCTCACCTTCGCTGGTGGAAGAAATCAGCAGTTACTGCCAGGCCAATAAGCTCAAGCTACCTTTCGTCCGTCACATTTTGACTGGTGGCGGTCCGGTTTTTCCTCGGCTGATTCAGCAGGCCAAGTCTATTTGCGTCAACGCGGAACTCTCCATTATCTATGGAAGCTCCGAAGCAGAACCGATTGCCAGACTGAGTTGCACTGAACTTACAGAAGAAACCATTTGCCGCATAGAAAATGGCGCTGGTTTACCAGTTGGTCTGCCGGTAACCGGCACCGCGGTAAAGATTTTGCCACTGATGCCAGCAGATAGTCAGGCGCAGGCGAACAAGCGGTTTGCGGCATTTCAACATATCAGCGATATGGCCGGCATCTCGGCAGACTCCATCGGTGAAATTCTCGTCACCGGTCCGCAGGTTGTGAAACGTTATTTCGATGGTCTGGGCGACACAAAGATTTTAATGGACGGCATGATCTGGCATAGAACCGGCGATGTCGGCTACTTTGATAATGCCGGCAAACTGTGGTTGACGGGTCGCCGCCCGTTAGCAGTCACCAAAACTGATACCACCATCATGGGAAAGAAAACCACACAGAAAACGATAGATCTCTCATATGCACAAGTAGTCGAAGCAGTCGCCATGGGTAATTCGATGATAGAGCGAGCTGCATTCGTGCTGCTGGATGGACAGACCAAGCTATTCGTGCAGCCCAAACGAAACAAGAGCTTCAACCAGGCGGAAACAATCGACAAGATCAGTTGGGCCGAGATCACCAATGTGAAGAAGATGACCGTCATTCCGGTAGATAGTCGACATCGTTCGAAAATTATCTATCAAAAGCTGGTATGAACGGACACGGAATTCCCAACATAGAATATGAACGTCTCGTCTCAAAAATCAGGTTTTGAAGGCTGCCTACAGAATCGATTCGCAAGCATTTATGCTGGTCTATGAGATCTGCTGATCATCCGTCACATCGGCGGCGCCGCTGGTCCGAGATAATTTATTCTCACCGAGCCACCAAATCCCATAAAATTCGATAACCTGAAGATGTCCATGTTTTCGCTCTCAAACCCGCGGATTGCCCTATATCAAGACCTTCGCGGTCACTAACGGCTCCGCGATTAAACCTCCAAACTCGGTTCATCGAAGTCAGTGGTTGGACCAGCCTTTTATATCATTCAATTGATGTTCGAGTAAAAGTAATGGGACCAAAGCTCATTTACTGCGAAACCGCGATGTTCATCAACTGTTCTATTTCAGACTTCGTTGGTAGCGACGGGGCTGCACCGACTTTCGTCGTTGCCAGCGCGCCGGCCGCACAAGCATAACGAAGACAATCTGATAGCTCAGCTCCGATGGAGAGTTTGTACACAAACGCTCCGCAAAAAGCGTCACCAGCGGCGGTGGTATCGACAGGTTTAACTTGACAAGCTGGCTGATGGATCTTGTCCCCTGCTTTGTCGATTCCAGCGACGCCCTTATCGCCAAGAGTAATAAATACTGCCGCCGCACCTTGCCTACGAAGTTCCTCTGCGGCTAGATAGGCTGACTCTACATCTGTCACTGAGATACCGCTCAATAATGTTGCCTCAGATTCGTTAGGGACGAGTACATCCACGAGTACCAAAAGCTCGCCAGGAAGTTTTCCGGAATCCGGTGCCGGAGCGGGATTGAGCACCACCGTTTTGCCTCGCGAGCGCGCGATTCGCGCTCCTTCAATCACGGTCTCCAGTGGGATCTCGAGTTGCATGAGAATGATGGAGGATTGCTCAATAGTTTCCATTGCGTCGTGTAGGTCTTGCACTGAAACCTTATTGTTTGCACGAGGAACAATGATGATGCTGTTGTCCCCATCAGGATCTACATAGATATTGGCTAAACCCGTACCTTCCTCGGAGTCTTTCAACAGGTGTTTTATATTGACGCCGACTTCGATCAGATTATTGATTAC
>CAYTDR010000167.1:0-11237 GCA_964436185.1 uncultured Candidatus Obscuribacterales bacterium
GAGGCGGTATTGTTACCCAGTTCTGCCTCCTGCTCCAGATTCTCCGCCAGCGTCTCCAAGAATTGCACCGGTGGTCTGTTGCTCGTCTGCTGAATGTGCCTGTAAACAGGTTCCATCAGATGCTGCACTCTCAACGTACCTCTATCTTGGTGAAGTCGAGTTTGTAAACGCTGATTCCAGGTTTCTTGGAAAACGGTAAGCTGGTCTACAGTGCTAATCTGGTTGTCCAAACCATCTCCCAGTATCTGTCTGTACGGGGTTGCCAGAGGGGAGGTGCTGGTCGCGATTGCTCCCAGAGCAGCCTGTACTTGCTCGATGTCGTCGCTTTCGACTATGGTACGCACTGCCGAGACTACCTCGAGATCGGCAATCCAACCGCCGTATGTATTGATCAGCGATTGTGTGTTCAATCGCTGCAAACTCTCTAGCTGATTGTCCATGTCATCGAGCGCAGGTGGATCTTCTGGTGACAGGAAGTTACCGATAATTGACTGGGCTTGCTGCTCCCGTTCGTGTTGGCTGGTGACTATTTCTCTCTGACACTGATCCCAGAGACCTCCGTTCTGCTGAAACACGTTAAGGATAGTTGGAGGTAGGTCAGTTGGGGGGTGTAGTGTGGGTTCGTCTTGTTCGAAACCTCCGTCACTAAGTATGGTGCGAATATAGCTACTGCCTGATCCGCTCAAGGGTATTCCTCCAGACCCCCCAGCTGGATTCTGAATGCCTTGTTGCAGAAGATCTGCACTATTACCTGGATTGGTGAGAAGGTTGTGGAAGAGAACAAAATCTCGTGCAGACTCGTTGCGCTCTTCGTTGGATTCTGCAGAAACCATCCTCTGTCCAGCATCGAGTCGTGCCATTTGGAGATAATTAGTTAGAACGCTTACATCCTCGGCACCAGCATGGGGAGCAGACTCTAAGAGCGCCCGCATTATCTGTTGTCTGTTTTCCGAATTGTTGTTGCGTAGAAAAACATCTCCTGCGGCATCGTACCAGGCTGTTTGACGCTGCTCCATAGGCACACTAAGAAGTGCCGTTACATCACCGTTAAATCCCAAAGTATCGTGCGCGTATGGTAACTGTAATCCATTCAACTGATGATGCCAAGGTTGACCAGGACTCGTGGCAGCATCGCCATAATTGTTGCTCTGCTCCATGACGCCTGTATGTCCGACAGACATGGAGAGTCCAAGGCCGACAAGTCCAAATACCTGGACTGTACCGTGTCCTGAGGACTCCTCGCTCTCCTGAGAGTCAAGCAACGGAGACGAATCTGATGGGCGAATCCCGTCATCAGCATCTTGTTGAGGCTGATCTGTTTCATGCGCCAAGATCAAATTTGCATGATTGAACTTCGGCGAGATTGGACTCAACTCATCTTCATGACCTTCTCCAGAACCATGAAGGTCCGTGCCCTCGGTTATAATACCAGATACGGTGCCAATCAAATTGCCCGATATGGAAAGTGGTGCGACAGTCAGCGCACCGTCTGCAGACACGTGAGCCAGTCCCCCAGTAGAAACCGTTGTCGGGGCAGTCGGCGAAGTAGTGGTTTCTGTTTGGAGAAACGCGCGTTCTACATCGATCGGCAGGTTGATGCCCGCAACAACCGAATTGATGCTCAACCTGGCTTCGCTAATGAAAGCTTTGCGCTGGGCCGGATCGACCAACTCTCCATTCACTCTTACTTCATTCGCCTGGCCGGTACGAAAAGCAAACGTCAAAACCTGTTGCTGTCCTGGTCCAGGTGAATGGACGAGGGTGAGACTGGTCAATTGTCCGTTTTCTGCTGTGAATGCCGCCTGTCGTCCAGGAGCGGAGCTGGTAAACGTCAATTCACCGGTCTCGTGATTGAGGCTCGTTTCTAGCACCAGGAGCGGTGCGGCATTCTGAGCCGTGCTCTGAATGACCTGTCGCTCTGAGGTAGAACCGTTTTCCTCACTATATTCGATGTCAATTCGCACAGACGGTTGGCCGGCATGAACAGCCGTTGCGTCATTGAACACGTCTATTGCGAACGCTCCGTTGCCGGATTGCCTGACACCGAAAATTGGACTCGTGCCTCGTACACCATTCAGGTCAGTGATCCGTTCGCCCTGTACATTGAAAAGCTCTTGCGTGGTACTGACACTGGACGACTCCGGAGGGGTGTGAAGACGGTGATTGATGTCACCAAATAGTTCATCCCAAAACGCAGCACTGCAGTCCAACACATCCGCCGAAGCCTGACTGTCTTGAATGATTTCTTTGGTCTCCGCCATCTAACCACACCTCCAACTCTCTTAGATTCCTCAGCTAGCAATTCATATATGATTACCCAGTCGTTATGTATTTCTACTTTGGCTGAAGGCGAATTTTCTTGCCATGAGCCTGATCTGCGGATGCTTTACCTGATTGATACTCCTTTAGCATTTGGAACATGCGCCCAAATCCCAACTGGTTTTCCACAGAATTCCGGTAGTCGCTGCAGACTTCCGGACCGTGACTTCCAACGACAGCAAGTAGACGAGAGACCCCTGCAACAATCTCACGCTCGGCCCTGGCTGAATTCGGAGTTTCGCTCTCCCTGTTCTGACTCTCAGCTCGATAGCTCGACGACATTTCTGACCTTTGATCGATGTTGGTCAAAACCAGTCCAGGAAGCGGTTCTTTGCAGTTGTTTACGATTACAGGCTCGTCGAAAGAAATAGTAAGTTGTGGAAGTTCGTAACCCGAAGCAGTCATCGTCGACTCCTTATTGCTTGCTGGTTGATTCGATTGACGAGAGCTCTGATTCGGGCTCACGAGTTCGGCATTCATCTGAAAGGAACGGAGCCTCCGTCGATGCAACTCCGAGCCGATCAGCTCTCCCGGGGGAGACCCGTTTGAATCGATCTAACCTGCAGGCAAACTGACACTGTTTCTGATACCAACTACTTTTGTTCGTAATTACTGAAATCATCGCTCGCCCCCTTGCTGCCACGCTCTAGCAGTAAGGATAATTGTCAATATCAATAGTCGCACTGTGCAAATTGACAGAGTATTGATACTGTATCTGATGGCAAATACGCGTGATGGGTTACCAAATTGTCTCTAGAAATACAAAGCAATATCAGGGACTCGAATTCGTAGTGCAAAACATCTCTTCACCCAGGTGTGCAAATTATCACCAAAGTGTCTCCTGCGCTGATCAGGCTCTCAGGTTTCGAAGCCACTGAGAAGCATGCGGAGGTCGTCATTTCTGCTTCCTCGCTCTCATGCCTTTGCCTGTAGTATCGTCGCGTAGAGAACTATCGATCCCCATTTCGACCAGTTTGCTCAATTAGGGTTCAACAGTCTCGAGCGAAGTTCTGCCGGGTCCTCCTGGCTGCGGGTCAGGCGACCGAGCATTCTCACTGCGCTATCATACTGACCCGTAGAGAATAGATGCCTGATGCGCTCCGCCTCTTCTCTGACAGAAGGATTCGGGCTGCCTAGATTGGCAAGAAACTGGTTGGTCCTATTTACAAGGTCAGAGTCCGTTCCTTCGAGTATCCGCAGAATGCTTGCAACGCCGTTGCGGTGCTCTGGATGATCCATCATGGCTAGAAGTGGCACGATGTTGCCTGGATTGAACACGAATGCAGCTCCAAGCCGCAAGGCAGTTTGCTCGTCTTCCAAGACTCCGCCTCCAATCATGCCGATCAGTCTCTCCGCGGCCTGCTGCACCGCCTCGCTGGCAGGATTGCACAGCATCCTCATGATTGTCTGCGCGGAAGACTTGTTTTGGTCCGGATCAGCGAGAATGGAGAGCAATCTCTCCACGCCTTCTCGAAGTTCGGGACAATCAAGTACTGAGATGAGATTACCAATGCCCTGCAAGTCGCTTATCTGCTCGACTGCGTCGCGAATGATCTGGTTGCGAATAGATGCGGGGTTACTCTCACTAATTAGTGGTACAACTGTCAGCTGGTTGAGTGGACCTGGGGTGGATGCCTGGGATATCAGCGAAGCTATTTCCATTGCAGATTCATCTCTGCCAGAATTTCCTGTAGCAGTCCTTTCTTCAGCCTCCAGTGAGTCGAGTATCAGCAAGAGATTGTTCCTTTCAGAAGGGTTCGAGCTAAGCGCCACAAGGCTTTGGATTGGTGTGGCGGAGTCGAACTTCAGATCGAGAATCCTCTCGGCGATTTGTACCTGCTGAGGGTCGTTGAGCAATTCGAGAACCTGCTGGGCTGCAGCAGGGTTTAATTGGCTCAAATTGTGAAATCTATGATGGTTTCTTGCCTGCTCAGGCCTTGCTGCAAGATTGCCGGCAATGTTGGCAATCGCATCCATGGGTGAGAGCGAACCGAGCTGATGTGCCACCATCTCAGGAGTCATGCCAGGAGCTAACCAGCTGTGGATCGTCTGCATAGCGATAGGATGCGATGTGTTACCCATGAGGCCAAAGGTGTTAATGAGGTTGATGTTATCCGAGTTGGCAATGACTTCCTGATACAAATCTCGCGTTTGCGGATCAGCCAGGCGCTCTAACAATATGTCGCTCTGAGCCACAGGACGAACCCCTCTCGACGAAGGCTGTGGATTTTGGCTACGTGCAACGAAGGAAAGAACAGAATTAGCACCAGTCCATAATGACTCATTAGGGCTGTTAATCATTTCCAGGATAGCCGTAGCCGCGCCATGACCTTCCGACTGCAACTGCATCAACGTCCTCACCTGTGTGGCAGAGTTCAGTCGCGATAGAATGTTTCTGGCTTCCGATTGTCGCTGAGGATCGTTGAGCATGGTCAGAAGCTGCTGTCCAATGGCTCCGTCTCCAGTGGAAAGCAAACTCGCTAAATTTCTGATCGCGTTGTCACTTGCCTGGGTCGGTATGGCCGCCATGTTTTGCAACCACTGAGATGCGTGTGGGTAGCGAAAGCGGTCTGCTAGAATGTTCAACAATGACTGGCATTGCACAGGAGATTCGCAGGTCGAGTGAATTCTGTCTGCAGCTACCTGATTCTCGCTCTCTGGACGGTGACCGGCAGCAAGAGAAGCCAGTCGGTTGACCGCAGTCTGCCGCGTCTCCGTATTTTCAGAAGAAAGTCCATCGAGAATCTGCGCGGCAGTGGTTTGCTCGCCGCCACCAGTATTGATGGCAGCTATCAGGACATGAGCATTTCTACTGGCCTGCTCACTGCCTAAAATTGCCCTCGCCCAAATCCAATCATCACCATCCAATGAAGAGAGAAGGGCCCGACCATTTACTCTTTCCTGAGAACCTTCGGGCGCATTGAGCAAGTTTACGAGACGCTGAACACTGCCCCCGCCCTCTGCCAGCATCTCCCGGACCATTCGTGGAAAGCTGCTATTGCCGGGAGTGGCAAGCAAGTCGAGTGCGGTATGCAAACCAGCTGGTTGTGTAAGCTGGCTCAACAGTCCCGATACTGTGGCGGTGTCGCCCTGGTTGATCATTTCTAAAAGCCGAAGAGCATCCGCTCTTGTCGGCTCCGCTCCATAGAGATTGAGCAAATTCTGTATTGCATTTGGTTCAAGCGACGAGCGAAGTATCTGTTTAGCTGTCTCTCGCTGCTCCTGGTTCTCCAGCATGACAAGGAGCCTGGTGCCTACGGACCGAGCTGGCTCTTGTGTTGACTGAGCTGCCTCTCGTGTTGACTGAATTGTATCTTGTGGTGAGAGTTGCCCTGCCAGAAGTTGAAGGAGCCTGTTGCCAACCTGACGTTCCGACGGGAACCCTGAGGTGACGAGATTGAAGATCAAGTGATTCGGATTCTGATCGATTCTGTCGCTCAATTGGTCGAGAGCGTTGCTCGAAAGGCTGTTGATCAGATTGATGGCTGTCTGGTGGCTGTCTGTGTCGGCAAGCATGGCCAACATTGGATCTGACTCGTTGTTGTTGCCATGGTGCTGTTGACGCCAAGCCAGATAGCGAATGGCGGCCGGTCTCTCCGCGCCGCCTGAATCTAGCATGGCAAGAAGTCTCAATGAGCCTTGCCTCGTTGAGGGGGAGTTCAAGAGTGAGAGCATTGTAGTCCTTTCCGGGTCTTGCAGATGATTGATGATAGTCCTACCTGCACTATGCAAAACGTCGGCATTGCTGAGACTCAGCGGGTCTTGCCCAAGCAACAGCCGTTCGATGCCTTGCAACAGCTCTGCCTGTGGTTGCGAATTCTGTGGGTGTGCATGCAGCTCCACAAGTCTCTCCGCGAATGCTTCTTCTGCAGGTCTTCCAAGTTCCATGAGTGAGAACATGGTATTCAGAACTTCTTCTTCTATCTGACTGTTTTCACTCAAAGTCACCAACGAGTGCTGGAGATCCAAATCCGAAGTCTGCAAAATCTGTCGTGCCCGACTGGCAGTCGCCTGGCGATTGAGCATGCTGAGAAGAGTCAATCCATCACTCCGCTCTAGAGCGTCGCTGCTATCCAGCATCTCCAGGAGATTGCGCGCAGACTGTTGGGCTGCCGGATTGGTGGAGTTCAACATCTGGTCCAGATTGTGTGCCGCCAGTTGCTGTCTGGGATCGTCGCTAATCGCAAGCAGGCGATGTATCTGGACAGTCGACAATCCAGACACCAAACCGAATGCGTAGTTTTGCTGAATGCCCGAGCCAGCAATGCGCAGGGACTTTTGTCGTTCTGACTGCTCAGAGCTGGTGAGCATACGCAAAAGATGTTGGCCGCTTTGAGCAATGGATGGATCGTCACTCGCCACCATGCTGAGAATGTTACGCGCCGCTAGCGCATCTTGCTCTGATACCTGCGTCTGCTCGCGCGGATACATTAGCTGAAGAAGTGCGTCGGCAACGTTTCGCTGGTCCGGATTGGCATGCATTTCCATGAGAGATGCAATGTCGTTGCTGTTGAGCCAAAGCTCAGAAAGCAACAGAATTGCCAACTGACTGTCCGAAAGTCCGCTTCCGGCGTTATCCGCATTGGGCTGCGAAAGCATGGAGAGCAGTTCCTCTCCGGTCTCACGCATTGACGGATCCTCGGAGGCAAGCAAGCCGAGCAGGTTACCCACAGCCGGAGAACCATAATTAGCAACCAGTTGATTAAGTTCGTTTATCGCCACCCGGTTAGTCGATGAGGTCAACAGCAAAATAATGCGGTGACCTGTGGCCTCTGGAAAGCCGTCGATTAAGTGCATCAATCCTTCACTGATATCAGGGTCATGCGAAGCTGCGGAATCACTTGTCTCATGACCAGGAAGAATTGCCGAGCCACCGTCCATGATTATTGTTATTTCGGGAAGCAAGCCAGCCAATGCCGAGACATAGTGTACATTTTGATTAGTAGAGCTGCTGTTGCCATCAAATTGCGTTTGGTTCTGTAGTACATCGGTCGGTACCAACTCGGAGTTTGTCTCTACAGGAAGTGCTTCGTCTAAAACGCTGATGTTGACTCCAGGAGTCCCGCTGCGCGAGGATTGCGCACTTGCGACATCTTCGTAAGCGGTCTGGAAGAGACTAAGCGCTATCAAGTCTTCACCTCCACCCGACTGAGAGAGAGAAAACCATTCGTAGTTGCTCGATGAAGATTGGCTGATGTTCATTATTCGACACTCCATTCAAACGACGAGGAACGTACGTCGCCGGTCGTTGCTCAAGATGCGGTAGACAAGACTGTTCAAACAAAACAAAAGTCTCAGGACTCAGTTACCGATTTGGATTTTGTGGTCTAGGGGCAATTGGGACATTGTTGGCGTTAGTGTTTTGAAACTCTCTCATCGCTCTAACAGCGGTCAAACTACATCCAGCTTGTTGAAATCTGGTCATGAATTCCTGGTTCATGTCTAGATTCAAGTTGACAACTGTTCTGGCGACGCTGCCCGAAACAGGTGTGTTAGCAGCCATTCTCGCCGCTTCCAAAAGGTAACGCTGTTGCTGAGCAGGATCCGAGCTATTCTGCGCCACAGCCAATCTCAGCTGTACACGAAAGTCAAAAATCTCACCAGGAGAGAGCGAAAGCAGTCTGCCCATCGAGGCAATCTGCTGCCCGATAGCGTCACGTTGCTCGATCGAGAGCGCTTCGGTGCGCGCTATGGTGTTAAGCTGGGAGACTCGATCGATCATCTGTTGCCTGCTTGTCTCAGAGCCCAGATTGTCAGCCTGCATTATTGTTTCTGGCATGACTGAGTGCTCATTGAAGTTGGTCTGAATCGCATCAGTAACTTCCTGCCATGGTCGTGGTTGTATCTGTTCTGCTAGAGACGGAGTATTTTGATTGCTACCAGTTTCAATACCAACTTGGGCACCCGGTACCAACCCATACGCATCCTGAAACAGCAACAACGCTGTATCAGGAGCAGACGCGTTGGCGGACTGTCCATCTCCGTTGTACTGCGAAAAATCTCCGAAGTTGATCATATCGTTCTCCTTTGTCGAACCAGGCACAGTCGACTGCTGCATTCGGTTGTCGAATGCTCGGTGTTGCATCTGATTCTGGTTTCTTAAATGGGAATTGTCGAAAATTTCTCTGGGCGTCCGGGGTTAATCGACGAGCCTCAGTTGCCCGGAGTTAGCCAGTTCCCTGAGATGGTTTATCTGTTGTGAGTTTCCGCCGCTGCGATAAAACTCCTGCATGAACCGTTCATTCTGGTCGAGGTTCGACAATACAACCTGCAATGCAATTTGGGAAGCATGAGTGCTGCCGCCAATTCTCTGGGCTTCTAGAAGAAGACGCTCTCGCTGTGGGTGCGATTGGTCAAACGTGTCCGAATATTGCAGCCGCATCGTGACCTGTTGATTCTGAATAAATGTGGGCGAAGCCAGATGCCCGAGTTGGCTCAGTTGCCTGCCAATTGCCAGGCGCTCGTCATTAGTAAGATGCGGATTTCCAAATAACGTCGTCAGTTCTTCGGTTCTATTCTGAACTTGCAGTTGACCGCCCTGAGTAGTCAGGCTGTCTAGATGATTTATGCTGTGTTGTGAGCAACTGAGCATTCCTGCCATATTAGTTCTCGGATTCTCGATAAGCGCAAGTGGACGCTGCCAATCCGTGGGACTTAGTCGGCCCTGGATGGCGCGATCGATCCGCGCCATGAATCTGTTGCTGAGCTGATCGTCTGGCGCACTACCCAGGGTGCGTTCGAGGAACTGATTCCGGCTGGCAGGATCACGAAAGGACAAAAGATCCTGCGTGGCTACATCGGACAGGATGTTGTCGATCGAACTCGAGCATGACGCCACCGTATCGATTGAGAGATTCGGCTGTCCCAGATGACGCACAAGAAATGGAACAACCGTTAGTCCATAGTTTTCTAACCTCCCTATTGCTTGCTGGCGCAGGTGAAAACGATTGCTCTCCAGACCTGGCTGCTGACTATCTCGGCGCGTAAGCAGTGTCTGAATTTCTTGCCTGGCTTCATTAGTTACGTTCTGACTGCTGGATGGGAGATTATTCGTCGAGTCGTTCGATTGCCCTGCTAGGAAGCTGTCTTGGAGCAATGCTAAAGAAGATGTGCGATCTCCTCCTTGTGAATGAAATTCTAAGGCAGGGAAACCATATAGATCTGAAATGTCCGGCATACTTACTCCTCGTTTATTGAAGCCTTCGCCTGTGGTATCGGTTTAACCTTGATCTCGGCACTCGATGCTGCACAACTATAAATATTAGACCAGCCCGCTCATTGCTCAATGTGCAAATGCACACAGCCGTGATACTGTATCTGGTGCCACAGCGCAACGAACTGTTACTAAAGTGTCTCTTGAAACTCTCCGCAAATGTCATAGCGCAGGAGTCGCTCGTTGTACCTAATTCGATCTCGATGCAGCGCTTCAGTTCCACTTAAGAAATGGCTACTGCTATTCAGCCGTGGACGAGTATCTCTAATTGATCTCTAAATCAGTACAAAATGAACAGTCACAAGCGGATGAGCTTAATTGTAGTGCCGCCTTTTTAGATGAGCTACTCGGAGATATCGATCAGCGGCTTCAGAGCCCTCCCTCTTTCTTCAGCCTCAGTCCAACAGAAGAGTTTTTCGACTCGCAGGGTCAGAGAGTTTCGGACATCACACCTCCGGTCTCATTTTCGGGATGCGACAAATTGAACACGGCACTTTCAGGTTGCAAGTATTCCATCAATCGAGGTAATCGTTGACGCGATCGTATGGAATCCCATCTTTAATGATCTTCTCACGGACGACCTGATTGCCAGAATGAACAATGATGTACGCTCTGGTCTCGCCCATAGCTCAACCCAACTAATCTCATTTTGACGAGTCTGACATCAGAATTATGATCCGGATTCTTTGGGGCTCTCCAAACTACGAATGGCGGCAGTTGCGAACTCAAATTACCACACCGCTCTACTATCCTCTACTTACACCTGATGATCATCTGGCACTCGGCTTGCTTGCCTGGGAGATTGCCTTAAAACAGCACCCTCTCAAATTCTTGTAATTCTAAATTCGCGGTTAACAGCCGCTCTTTGCAAGGGACGGAGGTGCTAATCTGAAGAGTCTAGGCTTTACATCTTGTCTTAAGCAAAAATGAAATCGGTCGTCGGCTGAAGTGCCGCATGATCATCCTTCAGCGTTGCTTTTAAGTTTGGCGGTAGCGGAGGTGTCGATGTTGAACTCGAGGGCAGGTCTTCGGAAAATTGCAAGAGAATTGCTTGACGGGAAATTGTATCTGGGCGAAGAGATGAGCAGACAGAAGTTTAACAACGAAGTGACACTGATGGAAGACGAGAAAATCGTCTGGCAGGGCAGCCCCGTGCCAGGATTGCGATTCAGAAAAACCGACTTGCTTTCGCTAACGTTTGTCCTGTTCATTTGTTGGTCTGTTGCTATGTTGGTCTCGCTCATCGCGCGCGAAATTTCAAGCGTTATGATTTTTGTGGGCCTTTTGATCTTGTTCTTGATTGCTGCCGTTATATCCGAAATCAGCATTAAGACCGGTTTTTCATATACACTCACTGACAAACGAGTCATGGCAACTTTGCATTATCTTCGTGAACCAGCCAAGTTTTTCTCTATTGATTTGCAATCGATTAGATCAATTGATGTTAGTACCGGCGATGATACCGGAGTAATCACCTTCAACAAAGCTGGTACCTTGCTGCATCGACTATTTGGCGCCGATGGCATTTTTCTCAGCCCATCGTTTCCAAACCACCCGGATCCTGTATTGGTCGATATTCCCAGACCACGCGAGGTGGTGAGAATGATTGAGCAACACCGCGACCTCTTGTTGAAAAAGCAAGGCAAACTGATGAATTCGCCCCAAGGCAAGCTAAATGAAAGCCGAACGATCCCTCGGGGATTAG
>CAYTDR010000168.1:0-861 GCA_964436185.1 uncultured Candidatus Obscuribacterales bacterium
TTCGAAACCTGAATGGCTTCCATGAGGTCAGCGGAAGTTACCACCTTAGCCTCAACCAAAAGCTCTCCCAGGCGTACTTTTGTCATGGAAAACCAATCTCCTATCCACTTCCGAGATCTCTACTTTACATGATCCCTGTCGGCAGTGGGATGTACCTCAGCGGATTCGCCAGAATCAGTGATTATATCGACAGATTGAGGAACTTTCCAGTATTTGGCTTTCCGACCGTCGACCGGTGCATCGAGATTTCCCCGATTCTCTGCCGCATTCCAACGATCTCAAGTCCCAATCTTTTCATAAATTGCTGGTTGAACAGAAATTCTCGAGATTCTGTCAACCAGGCTGCTACTGGAGTGTGGAATTGAACAGTCACGACGCGCGACTTTCGCAATAACATCAAGTCAGGGCAAAGAGGAGGATTTTAGCCAAATGAATGATACTAACTACGATATCACGCCAGGATCGCACGCCGGCTTGCGAATAGTCATTAGGGAATGTACGAACGAGCTGTCGAAAAAGGCGCAGGAGAACCTTCTTACGAAAGTGTATGGGAAACAGATCACTCTGGAGAGGTTGCTCGTTCAGCTTGGTGCAACCCCGCTAATCATAGAGACTTTGAAATATGGAGGGATGTCGAGGATTACCGAGGCCTTACTAGAGTGCATTAAAGCTAGGGTAATGTCGGGGAATGGGGGAGAGCGCAGATACGATGTGCTCGAGAGGTACTACGGACTTGATGGATATTCACCTGCCAAGCTCTCCGCGATGGCCACCAAATACGGTATCTCGAGAGAACGGGTGCGCCAGATCAAAGAGAGGGCTATCTACACTCTTCGCAGTAGATACTCGATTTCACTGATC
>CAYTDR010000168.1:871-10283 GCA_964436185.1 uncultured Candidatus Obscuribacterales bacterium
CGAATCAAACACGATTGGCGGCAATGTCGTCATTTACTATGAACATGTCGCCTGCCAGTCGTGCCAATAGCTCTTCGTCGGCGCGAAATTATGCCGAGGTCTATCCGGAGGAATACGGATTTCAATTGCGAAGTCACAGAGAGCTTCTCATGGCCGCCGATCCGCAGTCGGCTTCGACTGCCGAACAGGCAGAGATTCTGCGCAGGATGATGGAGGCAAAGAGTCTCATCATAGATGGTTGCGCGGGATCCGGCAAAACCTGGCTTGCCATGGCGACCGCTCGCCGATTGGCGCAGGAGGGAAAGCGAACGCTTTTGACCTGTTTCAACCGACGCCTGGCGGACTATCTCCAGTCGACTTGCGGTTCTATTGACGGTTTGACGGTCGCCTCATTTCATGCGCTTTGTTTGCGGCTCGGGCGCGTAGCCGGTATCAATATTCCCGGAGGTTGGAACAGTAGAGCCTGGTCGGAACGTTTTCCTGATGTACTAATGCGCGCCATGATGCGCGATCCGAATTTGAGGTTCGATGCCATCATTATTGATGATGCACACGAAATGCAGGCGAACTGGTGGCGAGCGCTAGAGACATCGTTATCGAATCCTGAACTAGGTCTGCGTTTTTGTTTCATGGATAGGCTTCTGGCGACGCTTCCGCTATTGGATAGTCTTGCTGCCGATATTGGGTTGTCGACTAACCTGCGCACACCACGGTGTATTGGTGAGTCTTTTTTCGGTTCATTGAACAGCGATCGAAAAATACGTTTTCGACGAACGGAAAATGTTGCTGTGGAATTCTTCGTGTGTGAGACAGAACAAGCTTTCCGCCAGACACTCGAGTTTCTATTTGCAGAAATGCAGGAGAGCGCTGGAATTGTACCGGTCGACACGGTGGTTCTCTCGCCCAGGCTTCCGAAATACTCCTCTGCTTCGAGGGAACGTTTAGCCGGAAGAGTTCGCCTGGTGAGAAGGCATTCCACCATCGAGAATCATGCTCTTCTCAGTCGAATTGAGGCGTTCCAAGGATTGGAGAAGAATGTGACCATACTCATTGATTTGGATGAGAAGGCCAATTTGCTTTCTGATCAAGAGCTGGCACGAATGCTGTATGTCGGCTGTTCGCGATTTACGGATAGACTGTATCTTCTGGGCAGCGCAGCGGCTCTTCATCGAATCGTACGAATGATGCCCAATGCCATTCATTCTCCGCGAGCGCTCTATCGAGCTCAAATGGTGCGCTGAGAGGTAACTAGATGGTGTCGCATACGATACTGCATCATATGCGACACCACCTCATTGCCATTCTGAACATTCGCTAATATAGTTGTGCCGGTCGCCGGTTGTAAAGAAACGGCGATGTCCCCGTATACCGACTGCGACGCGTTTTGCAGTGCGTTGTCTTTAAGAATCTGGTTGAGTTCAATTTCAATCTTTTTGCTTGACTGCCACGGGATTCGGTGGCACTCTTGAGGGACAAATTGCGAATCGATGCTCAAAGAGCAAGCATGAGGGCTACAAAAATGGAACAGCAAATTCAAATAGTGCCGCAGGTTCTTGCCGCCGACGAGTTAGAGCTATCAACGTTGCCAGTTGAGCTTTCGGACTTAGTATCGCTTCTCTTCGCCGAGTAACAGTCGTTGAGTTAGCGTAGAAGTTTTTTTAGTCATCACCGCTTCTGGTATCAACGTGAGTTCGGAACCTGCTTCGTGTTTCTGCGTGCGATAACTGTTTAGCGGTTGATAAACATGTATCCAGTGCCGATTCTTGAGGTTCTTCCGGGCCCATTTCTAATATGTTTTGGGCTTGTGGCTGTGCAACGGATCATTCATGGTGCTGACTGGAGCTCGAGTCCGAGAACCCGAGACTGTCGTATAGTCGAGCATTGCTTCGTGTTAGCGTGCCCGCTGACAAAGCGTTTTTGATAAAGAAATGAAGACCTGGAGCTTTATTTCTTGAGATTCTTCCGCGCCAGGATCTCATTTGCTTTTGACCTGTCACCTGTGCAACTGATCATTCTGGGCGCTTCCAGGATCTCGATCTCGAATCCGAGACTGTCGTATAGCTCGACTATTCTATCGGTAGCCTGATTTGACGCCAGGACGGGGCCACGATGGCGAGCTAGCCATTTTGCCAGTCGTACTTGATCTGCCCATTTGAATCCTTCCTTGGCGTATTGGGTAAACTCCACATCATAGGGCGGATCGGCATAGACGAAATCCGACGGAGCTAGTGAGAGCAGCTCGAAATCTCCGCTGTCGAAGTCCCACGCGCTGAAGACTGTTTTGTATTCTGAGAAATCGGTGGTGTAGTTGATATGTTTGTATTGACCGAATGGAACGTTGAATAGCCCGCGCTTGTTGAACCTGCATAGTCCGTTGTAGCCGGTGCGATTCAAATAGTAGAACAATTCGGCTGATTGCTTCGATTGTGCTCGATCGCATTGAATCGACTCGTTGAACAAGTTTCGATAGTTGTAGTAGCAGTATTCTTCGTTTCTGAAATCAGTTTGCGCGATTAGCCCACGCTTTAGCCATCGATAAAAATGGATTGCATGTGGATTAATGTCATTGAGCAAGGCTTGCAAGGGACTGAGACCCAGTGCTATAGCGAGCCCGCCGCAAAACGGCTCGACCAATCGTCGATGGGAATGCTTTTGCCAAATCGGCAAGACATGCGGGAGAAGCCACCGTTTGCCTCCTGCCCATTTCAACGGAGGCTTTGGTTGAGCTTGATCTGCCCGGCGCGATTCTGCCGAGGTGTGGATAAGTTCTATCACGGGTCTTCCAATCTGCAAATCGGAGGGATACGCCACAGGTCGCATTCTCTGCGACGAAATCTATTAGCTATGTGATTTGATTATAAAACGTATATAAACGCATATGTATTCGGCGTCCATCTGGAGGTCTCAATTGCTGGCAAAAGGGTTGCTGCCCAATCCTGCTAATCCTTGACCTGCTGTCAATAGCCTTGTCGATTAGATGATTTTTGGACGGCCGAGATTCGAGTTTTGCAATTTATTTTCTCGGCCGCGAATGTTATCTTATCGGTCGCTTTGCGAGTGAGGTCAGATAAGCACTGCAAGTGGTGCTTGTTCTGGCGAGGCGATCTGCACTGTAGTGAGCTTTGTGATTTATTTGAGTCGCGGCGGCGGCAATCTATTGGAAATCGTGAGGTACTGGCGCCAGGTTCGCGAAGTGACCTACATCATCGTGAATGGAGGTCTTTCTATCTCGTGTTTGACTTTCACTTTCGGTTCTTCGAACTCAGGTACATTTGCCCTTGCTTCTTTCCGTGGTTTTCTATGATCCATGATGAGATTGCCGTCCACGTCCACGCCTTTCACAATTAATACCGAGCATGGTGCGGCTGCGGCCACCGCTTGTGAGACGCTGCCGACCATCATTCGATCGACTGCGGACTTTCCGTGGCTGCCCATAACGACAAGCTCTGCTTTCCAACCTCTTGCGATAGAGGTAATCCTCTCGCAAGGGTCACCAGGGACGATATCAATGGTGACGTGCTCGTTATTGATGCCGCGGTTGAGTCTCACCGCTTGAGCCGTCACTCCATCCAATATTCTCGTCCGTTTTACGGCCCATTCTTTCATAAGCCAAGTGGCATTGGCCGGATCCGCGTCAGGGGAGACCATTTCTGCACTTTCTGCTACGGCTGTCATTACTTTGAAGTTAGCCGATGGGAGCCAGTCATGTTTTCCCATCCAGGCGGCGGCACCCGTCGAGCAATTGGAGCCGTCGACGGCAACGAGAATCCGTTCAAAGTCCCGGTTTTCCTCGAGGTGTGCTGATGCGGCACCACATTTGATGATAAGAACCGGACAGTCGGCATGCTCTAACACCGATTGAGAAACGCTGCCAAGAATGGCGTTAAACCCTTTCTTTCCGTGCGTGCCAAGAACGATGAGATCGGTTTTCCAGAGCTTGGCTGCGTTTACGATTGTGCCGCGCACGGAACCGGTCAATACCTCATAAGTGACAGATGCATTTGGCAGCCGTTGCGCAACGTTGGCTGCCAGATCGGCCATTGCTGCGGAGGTCTGCGCTACGACTTCTTCTCTGGCGCCGCCATTGGACGGCAGTGGCAGGTGCAAGAATGACTCCTTCACCTTCACAACGGTGATCAGTTTGATTGACGAATTCGCCGGCCAGCTATGCGCGATTACAGATGCCATCGCAGCCTCTGAGAAAATCGAATCATCTACAGCCACTAGAATTCTCACTGTCCATCCTCCAACTTGAATGACTTATTTCCCAACTTTTTTCCCTTGACTGGGATCGTTTTGCGCCACTGGATCGGTCTTTATGGCGTAAAGATTCGAATCCTGTGCCACCATATATACAACTGAGTCAACAACCACAGGCTTGTCTGTCGGACTGTATGAATTTGGTTTTACGCTCCATACTTCCTTGCCACTTTTCAGATCGATTGCCAGAAGCTCGGTCGTTCCATTGACGAATACCGTGCCGTTGAGATAGGCAGGCACGGCTGAGTTCGATTTCGTATCGAAGGTCCATCTTACTTTGCCGATGTCCTTTTCGAGAGCGTAAAGCAGTCCATCGTTAGTGCTCAACAGAACAGAATCATCTGCCACGACAGGTGCATCCTTAACCAATCCCTTTATCTCGGTTTTCCATAGGGCCGTTGCCTCCTTACAATTGAATGCGCAGGCAAAGTATTTGCCTGGTGGCATGGCCTCATTTTTGACGGCGGATTGAGTCTTCTTGGCCTGGCCAGTCGGGCGAGCGTCCAGGCTGAGCATGTTGTCCCTGAGAAGCAGTCCGCCATCCTGTTCTGCCCGAATCGGATCTTCAGGTTGGAAGGAGCTGTAGTAGAGCACGTCTTCTTGCAGGATTGGTTTGGTCGCTATTGGCGAGATCTGCAATGGGGAAGTGAGCGTTTTGGACTCGGGATTGAAAAGAGTGACATATCCGTCGCCGTCGATAACTAAGACTCTGTCACCGGAGCTGGTGACAAGTCGAAGTATGTTCGGGGAAAGCGGGCGCAGAATCACACGTTCCTCTACGCGGCCATGAATTCCGTCAAAGATGCACATCGAACCATCGCCCATGGACATGAAAAGTTCGTCGTTGACCGATACCGCCGATAGTGGAACCGTTCCTCTCTTGTTTTGCGACAGTGGAACTGTGGTCTCCCAGGCGACCTGCCCTTCATTCTTTTCTAGAGCGGTGAGTTTGTTATAGTCCGTAAGTAGGTAAACATTGGTAGCAACGCCGATGATTTCAGCCGGCTGGTACTCGCTGAACATCTCGCGTGACCAGAGTTCCTTTCCGGTTTTGACATCGTAGGCAACGATTCTACTCTTCTGCTGCTTGCCCGGTTGAATTCGATACATCGACTCGCTGGTGATAGCATATGCGATGCCTTTTTCAACTTTGAACTGGGCTATCGGCGCTTCGCTCTTCCAGATTTTGTTGCCAGTCTTTATGTCGACGCCGAAGAGATAGACTCTGTTGTGCCAGAAGTATCCACCGGAATATACGGCCACACCGTCTTCAATTGTGGGTTTCGTGGCCATGCCGTATGCGGACCACTGCGTGTCTCTCGGTGCGTTAAACGTCCAGAGCATTCTGGAGTTCGTCGATAATATGTTGCAAGACGATAGAACGAATGACAGCAAAGCAATGGAGATGAGAGTTGCGAGCTTCATCTATAGCGCCAGCTGTCCGCGTTGTTTTTGATGAAAAACTGTTGGCAATCGATGTGCGGCCTGTGCTCGTCGACCGGGCGCTTGTAGGTTCCATCCGGTTGCATAAATCGTGCTCTGGCGGAATCATTCAAATATGCGTCTAGAAGTTCTTCTCTGAGGAATTTCGAAAGACCGGGATCTTCGATCGGGAAAATAACCTCTACGCGTCTGTCCAGGTTGCGCGGCATCAAGTCAGCGCTTCCCATGTAGATTTCCTCTGCACCGCCGTTCCGGAAGTAGAATACTCGGCTGTGCTCGAGGAAGCGACCGAGAATGCTGCGCACTGTGATTGTTTCGCTCACGCCTTTGACGCCCGGTCTTAAGCAGCAGATGCCTCTAATGAGAAGGTCAATCTCCACTCCTGCTTGAGACGCTTGATACAACAGTTTCACTATGCGCTCATCTACAAGAGCGTTGGTCTTAATGATTATCCTGCCCGAGCCGTTCTTCTTATGATGTTCGATCTCGCGCTCAATCAAGTGTTCAATCTTGTCACGCAGGTTGATCGGTGCCACCAGTAGCTTTTTGTAGTCGGTCTTGGCCGAGTAGCCAGTCAGGTAGTTGAAAAGATCGGTGACATCGTTGCCGATGCTCTCATCCGATGTGAGCAATCCCAGATCGGTATAGAGGTGAGACGTGATCGGGTTGTAGTTGCCGGTACCCAGGTGCACGTATTTTTTGATCGAGTCGCCGACTCTTCTAACAACGAGCAGGACCTTGGAGTGTATCTTCAAGCCGATCAAACCGTAGACCACATGGACGCCTTCACGTTCCAGCGCCCTCGCCCATTCTATGTTGCTCTCTTCGTCAAAACGGGCCTTCAGTTCGACAACGACAGCGACCTGTTTCCCAGCCTCCATTGCACGCAGCAATGCCTCTACTACTGGTGAGTTTTGACCCACTCTATATAGTGTCATTTTGATCGCCAGGACGTTGGGATCTTTGGCGGCGTGATTGAGGAAATGCACTAATGGCTGAAAGGAATCATATGGGTGATGCAGCAGAATATCTCGCCTGGCGATGGCAGCGAAACTATCCTCGTCCTGAGAGTCAGGATTGAGGATCTGCGGAACATGGGGAATGAAGGGCGGATATTTTAGTGAAGTTCGGTCTACATTGGCGATGTATTTGAGTGATGAAAGCGGCATGCGACCTTCGACGAGATAGACGTCGTAAGGCTCGATCTGGAGGTTCGACATAAGAATTTCCAGGACGTGCGCAGGCATCGCTCTGTCTACCTGAAGCCGCACTACATCACCGAAACGTCGTTGCCGAATGCCTTCTTCCGTTGTCTCGAGCAGGTCTCCCGCTTCCCACTCTTGAATCTCAACCTCACCGTCACGAGTGACGTGGAAAGGATGCGACTCGAGAATCGTCATGCCGGGAAACAGGTGATGAAGGTTGGCATTGACCACGTCGTCCAGCCACAGATAAGCATTTTGCGATCGGCCGATATTGCTGCCCGGTCGCACCACAGGTATCAGTTGCGGCAGGGAGTCGGGAACCTTCAGGCGGGCAAAGCGTACTTCGCCACTGGCCTTGCGGATCGAAACGGCAAGATTAAGACTGAGATTGGAGATATGCGGAAACGGGTGACCGGGGTCGAATGCCATCGGAGTGAGCACAGGGAATATTTTTTGAAGGAAGATCTGTTCAATGTCTCTCCGCTGCTCTTCGGTCAGATTGCTGTACTCCATGATGATGATGCCTTCTTCTTTCAATTGCGGCATCAACTTCTCGCGAAAACATTTTTGTGCTTCCATGAGCAGTCTGTTGACCTCGGCTCCGATTGCTTCGAGCTGCTCCAGTGGTGTGAGACCGTCAGGTCCGGCATTGAGACTGCCTGCCTCCAGCTGTCGTTTGAGACCAGCAACGCGGACCATGAAAAACTCGTCCATGTTCGAGCCAACGATTGATAAGAATCGAAACCGTTCCAGGAGTGGATTCTTCTGGTCCTGCGCTTCTTCCAGTACGCGCCATTGAAATGAAAGCAGGCTCATCTCGCGATTGAGGAAAAGCCTTTTGTCGTCCAGTGATTCGAGATCGGGAATGGTGACAAATTCCAGAGGAGCGGGAACGTAAACTCTTCCGCCGGTTGCTTTGCCGTTCGATTCTCTATCTTCAATGTGGGCGTCATTGGCTTTCGTCAGATCCCCGCGATCGATCGCTCTTCTGGCGGGCTGAGTAGTGGGCTTCTTCGCGCGTCTCCCACGATCGTTTTTCGATTCCGGAGCTGGTTCGCTGCTCTTTTTCTCGGACGGTCGCTTCTTTTCTCTGTTTGGGTTGGAGCGCATCAGTTAATCTGTCTCATCTGTCGTTGGGGGAACGTGATTCCATAGTGCTTTCGATGCTGCATGTCGAAACGAACTCTCCCACTGACCCTGACGCTCGCATGAGTCGAAATCGCTCCAACTCGGAGCGGCAGTAAAGAGAAAGGTATCATAAACGATCCTCTTGTAATTCTACTTGTTTTCTCTCTTATACACTTCATTAATCGGCGCCAATACAATCGGCGCAAACGCCCTATTCTCGGACATTGTAAGCTGCAGTACAAAACAATTTCCGCTTCATGAACAGACTGAACAAGCTGATGCGTTCTTGTGTTTTGGCTAATTTATGAAGAGTTGAAAAATGTCTGCGTAAAGTGTAGCGGCGACCGAGATTCCGCATTCATCAGCTGAGTGCTCTGCTGCGCAGATGATCGGTTCTACAGATGATCTACAGTTGAACGACTCTTGTTGCTAGAAAACATTGACATCAAGCGAGCTCACTTGATGTCAATGAAAAAGACTTGGTATAGACGCGGTTCGCTATTGCTGGGCGTTTGGATTAGGTTGAAGCAGCGAATCTACCCCTTTTTTCAACAAGCCACCCCACATACCGCCCTGCTGAGGTTGTGCAGTATTGCCGAAACCTGGCTGGGTATTGCCGAAACCTGATTGGGTATTGCCAAATCCAGGCTGCGATCCTAACCCGCTGTTGTCGGAATAGAGAGGACCTCCGGTGGATGAGACTGAGATTCTCAGAGACCTCGGCTCCTGGGCATGCATTTTGCCGAAGCCATCAATCTCCATATAGAGCGCCTGGCCAGTGTTTATGTTGGTGAGAACGTACTGTCCTGCAGGCAAGGTGGTCTTTCCAGCCTGTATCAACCCGGGTGTAATACCCTGGGCGATGGCAATCCCGGCAGTCAGAATTGACGCAGAGGCACAGGCGACTGCAAGAGTGATACGAGTCGATTTTTTCATGGAAAAAACTCCAGGTTGAATGCGCAGACTGAGACGCACAATTCTACATTAAGTAACACCGGCAGACTGGCAAATCTCTCTCTTTGTTCCTGTCCTAAGACTTGAAAACACTTGCGGGGGGATTTACTAGCCTCTACAATGCTTCTTCAATGTAGGCACAGTTCGTTTCATTCAGACGTTCACATTTATTTCTCCATGAGTTGTCTGAGTCGTCGAATGCGAGATTGAGACGCGATAACTGTGTTTTCCGGAGTTTTGAGCATAAGAAAAGATCAATGAGAATCGAGTTCAAATCGATAGTAGCGATCGGGATGCAGTTAGTAATTCGAAGGTTGTCCGTATATGCGTGTTCTGCCTGGTAAGCCATATCCTCTAGGTGCGACCTGGGATGGGCTTGGTGTAAATTTTGCCATCTTCTCGGAAAACGCGACGAAGGTGGA
>CAYTDR010000168.1:10293-11216 GCA_964436185.1 uncultured Candidatus Obscuribacterales bacterium
GTTGTGCTTTTTCGATTCTCAGGACAGCAAGCAAGAGTCTGCACGCGTGATCATGCCTGAGTACACGAATCAGGTCTGGCACGTTTATTTGAAGAACGTCTATCCTGGTCAGTTGTACGGCTATAGAGTGTATGGACCGTACGAGCCGGCGAAGGGTCACCGGTTCAATCCAAACAAACTTGTCATCGATCCGTACGCCAAAATGATTGCCCGCGCGCTCTCTTGGGATGGCAGCTTATACGGCTACACGCTTGGAAACAAGAAAGAGGATCTCTCCTTCGATAAGCGGGATAGCGCACCTTATGCGCCTCTTTGTGCTGTCATCGACGACTCGTTCAATTGGGGCAATGACACACCGCCAGACATCCCCTGGCACAAAACAGTCATCTATGAAGCCCATCCCAGGGGCATGACGATGCTGCACCCCGAGATTGCACCGGACATCCGGGGCACTTACTCGGCCGTAGCATCGGAGCCGATCATTCGACACTTGAAGAGTATGGGCGTTACTGCCATCGAACTGATGCCTATTCACCATCGAGTCGACGAGCACCATCTCATGGTCAATGGTCTGACTAATTACTGGGGCTACAACACCATCGGCTATTTTGCTCCGGATGTGCGGTACGGAAGGCGTGACGGTGTCGTCAATGCCGTCCAGGAGTTCAAAATGATGGTGCGCGCCATGCACGCCGCTGGTATCGAGGTGATACTGGATGTGGTGTACAACCACACGGCTGAAGGCAACCATATGGGACCGACGCTTTCATTTCGCGGCATTGACAATCGCAGCTACTACAGGACCTCCAAAGAAAACCCGCGTTATTATGTCGATTACACCGGCTGCGGCAATACGTTGAACATGATGCATCCGCATGTTCTGCAGCTGATCATGGACAGTCTCAGGTATTGGGTGCAAGAGA
>CAYTDR010000169.1:0-11210 GCA_964436185.1 uncultured Candidatus Obscuribacterales bacterium
CGTCAAGCACCGCATCATCAATCTTAAATGAAGCTATGTCCAGCGATTTAAGAGTCGACATCGCCGATAGTGGCATAAGATTCGATGAAACCAGGCCGGTAGACTTACGAATCGAAAGCTCCTTAAGATGACAACTCGAAATGGCTCGCGCGAAATCCGCCGGCAACTTACATTCTTCGAACTGGAGCGTTAGCAGCGCCGCAAAAGCACTGAGCTCTTTCAAGCCTTCGATACTGGGCCTCGACTTGCTTACATTCAGACTCTGCAACCGATTGAGACGTTTAAGAGAACCGATACCATTCAAGGTGGTATCAGAAACGCAAAGCTCCTCCAAGTTTCCGATGTGGGACAGACCCTCGAAGAACGCCTTGCTATCTTTGACTTGCGTTACTTCCAGAACCCTGAGTCTCGGTAGCTTTTTCAAACGCTCTAGCGACGCGAGCGGAACACCGGGAGAGTTTTCAAGACTGAGACATTCCAAGGTCTGCATGCTGGCTACTTGATCGACGCCGGCACGATTAATCGTGGTATTTGAAAGATCTAAATTTACCAATCTGGAGTTCGACAATTGACCCAAACATTCAGAAAAACGGCACTTCGCCCCTCGCAATAACAGTGTCCTCAGTCCTCTCATACGAGCGATTTCTGAGAATGCGCTCTTATCGAGAGTACAGCTCTCCAGGCTCAGAGAGTTCAGTTGCGGAAGCTCAGCAACCTGATGCAGGAAACCAGCTGTGACGTTAGTACAATCTTTTAAGAACAATTGCTTCAATAGCGGTGACTGAGTTGCAGCAACTAAATCCATGTCTGTTAAGCGGCGCCCACGTAGGCTCAAGGAATTATTCGGCTCCTCGACAAAGACCCTCAAGCGACCTTGCCGTTTCGTCCGCAGCCCCTCAAAATGTCGCCGGAAGCGATTACCCTGACCGGACCTGTTTCGCCGCGAGGCTCCCCCGAACATATTGAGATCAGGCGCAGGTCCATCGGCCGTAAAGAGCCCTTTCTTATGGGCCCATCTCCTCACCACCAGATCATCTGTCATCTTCGACATCTCTGGTTCTCGCATAAACGATCCTGTCCACTTAGCGAGGAACGGCACGAAACCGATAACAGCCATGAGAATGCAGACGCCAACAACACGCATCCTTGACTTTGAGGCCCGCGGCTTTTCATTGCTATCAATCGAATTGAGTTGCTCGGAATCTACTACGCTCTTATCAGCTGGTTCAACCACACCCCCGCGTTCTGCGAGTTTTGCCATGTTCTCGGACAACTTCAGGAGTACTTCACTCATACTCTGAAATCGATCTTCCGGCTCCTTCTCCAGACACTTCGCGATGAATTCCTCAGTGTCAGAACTAAATTGGATATCGGAACTAGCTTCACTAAGAGCAGGAACTTCTTCCTCAATATGTTTTTGAAAAAGCTCGTACGGCGTTTGTCCCTGGAATGGAGGTATGCCTGTCAATGCTTCAAAGTAAACGCAACCTAGCGAGTAGATGTCCGCCCTGCCATCAGTCGGCTTTCCCAGAATCTGCTCCGGAGAAATATATGCAGGTGTGCCGGAAAACTGATTACCAATGTACGTATGAGTCTTCTCTTGAGCGCCTCCGCGGGCAATACCAAAGTCTATTATAAGAACTTCCAGCACATTCGAGTCGCGCAATAGAATGTTCGATGGTTTCAGATCTCTATGAATAATTCGCTTTTCATGTGCATGCTGCATTCCCAGGGCAATCTGATGGACGATCTCGGCTGCTTGCAATTCACTGAGGCACCCGTTGTCCTTGATACGAGTTTCCAGAGAACTGCCTCGAACATATTCCATAACGATGTACGGTTTATCGTGATTCGAGACTCGAAAATCGAGTATTCCTACAATGTTCGGATGGGACAAAACACTGTGTACTTTCGCCTCCATCTGGAACTCTATCAAGCGCGATACATTCCAGGATTGCCCGCTCAGAAGCTTGATAGCAACTTTGCGATTCAGCGATTTATCAAGACAGCAGTAAACAAGATTGTTCTCCTGTCCGACTTGGCTCAATACGACAAACCGCTCAGTATCCAGACCAAGCTGTTCGGTCAGCTCAACATCAGGCACTTGACCCTCATCGAGAGAAGGTGATACTTCTTCATATGAACGGAAAGCTGCCCGGGATTTTGCCAGCTTTGGTCCTCCGGGACAAGTGCACTTTGAAGGATGAACAATCCACTGCGTCAATCGCGCGGCAACGAAGTGCGGTGGAGGCTTTCCGCACGCGGAGCAGAGTTCTACCAGTGTTCTGTCCTGCTGCGCTACTTCTCGGGCACACGTACAGAGCGCGTCGTCAAAAATCCATTGCGATAGCGTGAGCCCCTTCGAGCCAACCTTCGGCTTCTTGCAGGTATTGCATGTATTAGAATCCACTATTCAAGAAGTCCATCACCATTTCGGCTTTCCGACTGCATATCGATGCCGTTCATCCTCCAAGTGCTGGTACTAAATATGATACTGCATGACTGAGGGAGCTTCCCGGAGGCTCGGCAAAGAATAGTGGCATCGCGCTTGCAATTATTAAACTGAGCCACAGAGTTCTTCGCCGGACGATATCACTGACGGTCAGATACTATCTTCGCATGAGACTTGAAAAACTGCCAGATGGCTTCATTGCAGTTCAGGCTTCTCGAAGTATCTCCAACCAGGAATGCCGGGAGATACTGCCAACCTTGAGGCCAGGTATGTCCTCCACCATCGATTGTGTAAACCGCTACATCCCGCCGAGGATCGGTACTAGTAAATTCATGCAACGTTATTTTCATTCCGTCGTCGGAACCGTCATCTACGATCGTTCTGCGCCCTTCGCCGGCTTCAACACCGTTGTTACACCGCCAGAATCGAACGGCATCCTCTGCCGACACGACGGATCCGCGGTTGCCTCTCAAGATTTTGCCACCAATTTTTCCCCCTTTGTACGGAACTAAAGGATCCTTCGTCCCGAGGATATATAGTACCGGCAGCGGTGTCGTCGGCTCAAACCGCAGATATGCGTCCGGTAACGTTGCCGCGACTGAAGCGACAGCAGCAATCTGCGAGGGAATCTTCTTAGCCAGGTACTGCGAAAAGAAGCCCCCATTTGAGATCCCTGTGGCGAAAACCCGAGAGCTGTCTACGAGACCCTCTTTAGCAAGGTCACCAATGAGGGTAGAAACGAACTTGATGTCGGCCTCGCCTGATTCGGTTCGACCATCGGCCCAATGTTTACGCAATCCCTGCGGATAGACTAAAAGGAAATGCTCTTTGTCAGACAGCTTGCTGAGCTTTGTCAAACGATCCATTCCTTTGGCCGTTCCTCCGCCGCCGTGAAACGCGACAATCAGAGGCAAACGTTCCCCACGGATCGCAGATGGTGAATAGAGATAGAACTCACGCTTCTTTCCATCGATGTTGAGATACCGATGCTCGATCTTGCCGTTACCGAGCGGAAATTTCACGGATCCATGGCGTGCGGCCGTCGCGGTGGTAACAAGTGACACTGTAGCCAGCACAATTGCAACGCAGAGAATCAACATCTTGGGCTTCATATCAGCACCCCATGTTTAACGTTACTTACCATATACACAAGCCTCCAGGGAAAGTTGCGTGCTAACAGCAGAACAATGCGGAACCCGTCGAATGAAGCTCAAAAGTACTGTAGAATCAGCTCAACGAACAAACTCGCTTGTTAGTACATCAAGTAGCTTAAACACAAGCTCGCACGTAGAAGAATGGAAAACTGCGGTTGACAGGCATCCCGAAATGACAAAACCAACTGCTGCAGACGTTTCGTCCAGACTCAGGCACGAGCGATACGCTCTTGCAGTTGTGTTCTTCAGCCTGGGAGCCGTTTTCGCATCTTGGGCAGGTCGAATTCCTCAATTGCAAGAACACCTGGGTCTGAGCGATGGTCAGCTTGGCATGTCAATGTTTTCGCAGGCAGTTGGATCACTTGTATCGATGGTAGCAAGTGCGGCTTTGGGAGCGCGTTTTGGTACGCGAACAATGACAGTTCTGTTTTCTGTCGGATTTTGTCTGACGCTGGTACCGCTACCATTCGCTGAAGATTGGCTTCAGTTTTCGCTATGCCTCTTCTTATTTGGATTTGCTATGGGTGGTCAGGATGTCTCGATGAACGCACATGCTGTTCATGTAGAACGAGAATACAATCGCCCTATAATGTCTTCATTTCATGGCACCTTCAGTCTCGGTGCCATGATCGGCGGTGCATTCAGTGCTCTTATGTGCGTAATGCAAGTGGCACCCGCCATTCATTTTGGTATCATAACCATCTTTTTTACACTGTCGACTATCGCCGCAGCATTCAAAATTCAAGCACCAGCAATAGCCATCGACGAGACACCATCGCCGGTGTTCGTTTTGCCTAGTAGACATATTGTCATCCTGGCTATTGTTGCTTTTTGTTCATTCATCGGAGAAGGCGCGATTTCGGACTGGAGTGCTGTGTACCTGGCGCATGAGCTTAATTCAAGTTCTGCGATTGCGGCTGCTGGGTTTACAACATTCTGTCTGTCAATGACGATCTGCCGTTTCGCTGGCGATCTGGTGGTGGCTCGATTGGGTGCAAAGAAGGTTCTTTCTCTGGGCGGGCTCATCGCGGCAGCAGGCATCGCTGCAAGCTTGCTCTTGAAAGAACCAATCATGGTACTACTCAGCTATCTTCTCGTTGGAGTCGGCTTCTCATGCATGGTGCCGGTTTCGTTCTCCGAGGCAGGAAGAAATCGACACGTACCCGCCAGCGTGGCGATTGCCGGTGTCGCGACCGCTGGCTACTTCGGCTTCATCATTGCACCACCGATCATCGGTTTTCTAGCAGACCACTTTACACTAAGAACGGCTCTCTGGCTGCCTGTTGCTCTCTGTTTGATTGTCACCGCTCTATCACCATGGGCAGTGCGATCGGATGAATCTGCGGCTGGGAAAAGCTAGGATAGCAGCCTCTCGGATATCTCCATATGGGTTCGGCACCGGAGAATCTCGCACGCAGAACGGCTCCAAAAACATCTCTTTCGGTAAATACTTATTGCGGTCTTCGCTCGTCTCGAGCGATTTCTGTGGATTGTCCGCAGGACGGTCTGCATAGTCGCTTTGAAAGTACGAAGCATCGAAAGAATGGATTCTGCGAATGTCTTAGACCCTGACTCAATGACCGAAGCTTCGAACTACTGAATTACTACACTCAGAGTTCAGGTTCTGCGCTTGCATAAATCCAGGCCGAAATCGGCCCATCATCTGTTTGCACGTCAGTCATAACCCGCTGATATTGAGGACCTTCAAATTCATCGAGACGCGTCCAATGCTCCGGCAAATCCACTGATTCGAATATTTGAACGGCAATCGGCGAGCCCGTCCCCTCCAAAACCAAAGCCGGATACCCCTGGTCTACTGCCCACCCTTTTTTCAAGAGCCTGCCAACTACGATTCCGGCTCTCCATGTCCCTTTTAGCGGTGCGAGCTGATGATGATTCGACTTTCCTGGTGCCAGGGTTCCGTATACGGCCAATCGTGTATCTATAGAATGTTGCATGTCTCTTCTAGTCCAATTGTTCGCTCTCAGTCAGTGCCGTGACAGAAGGCACCGTGACTGTAATGTGCAAAATCATACACGTCCTGCTCATATCAGAGTTTAAGACCGTCATAACCGAATGCCCCACTTATCGTTTCGCAATCTCGCTCACTAACGCCTTGCGTTCGCGCGATGCTGTACCAGTTTGCTCGAACCTGACCACTCACAGATGACAGGATCTTCTCGCCTTGAACGCGATCTATCAAGAAGCGCGAGCACTGGCTCAACAAATTCTTTTCATTAGCAAACCGACCCATGTCACCGCAGTCCATTGCCAAATCGCGACGCTCAAGCGATACCGCATGTGATGGCATGAGGTCATAAGCGGGCGAAAGCCTCCAATCTGTGTCGAACGCGATTAAAGAGTGGTTTCGAGGATGATCATCGAGGTTAGAGATCAGCGCATTAAAGCACATACGCCGAAACAGCTCCTCTGCATCCCTCTTAGGTTCAGCGACAACTCTGCGCAGCTCCTCAGTCATCAGAACATAGGACCAACGCTCACGCTGCATCGGTGACTCCTCCGCTCGCAGCAGCGTAAGACCACTGATCATCCGCGCGCGAGCGTAGCCGACTGTAGTTCTTTCCCGATCGAACCTCTGCACCAAAAGCACGTCCTTTCCTCCAATCGTTTCTATGCGGCTTCTGACTGAATTAATACCGCAAGCTCGCGCCAACTCGAGCATCGCATGCTCTACTCGGGGATAGTTCCATCGGTCGTCAAAGCGTGCGAACTTTGCAATCCAAAGGCCTCTCTCATCTTCCACAACGGCTTTCGGACGCGCTCCCCCCATAGACGTTCCGGCAAACAACAGCTCATGGGCTTGAATTGTTTCGTGGTTAGGCTCATCGGCGCGCTCTCGTACTAGCCTTTCGGCTATCTCCTGAAGTCGCGCTAAATCGAGAGTCTTATTGAACTTTCGCATTGGGGCTGGTGGCTTTTGGTTCAGTCCGAATCCCAGCGCACCAGCTCTGTCGTCTGGCGATTCAAGCAGATAGTCGATCTCTCCAAAACTAGATTTCCAGGAATGTCGTTCGATCAGGAGGCGTCCCCAATAGTCCGGACTAGCATCACGAAGCGAGCTAAATGCTCCTTCAAGCCGCGCATTACTAAACGTTTCGGGTCCAAGCCTCAAATCAATTGGATCGATCTCCACGGCGTCGCTTCGAGAAAGATAAGATTTACCATAGACGAACTGACCAATGCTGTTTCCGAGCCTGTTCTTGCTTAGCACAAAGCGCCCAGCAGTCACACTGACAGTCTCTCTCGGAAGTGTAATGTAGACGAAGCATTCTGACTTCGATTCCTTAGAAATCATTATCAAGACCTCGTCCCTTGCGCACGCGTTGGCGCAACCGGGTTGACTCCAGGGCCAATCCTTCCGTATCTCTTGATGGATCAGCTACTTCGTCCAACTGATCAAGTTGGTCGAAGAGCCAAAGTAGAGCCGCATATACCACCATACCAGTAGAGGGTTTGCCCTTTTCGGCATCCATTACTGCTCTTGGTCCTGTACCAATCCTTTCTGCTGCATCCGCGACAGTTATGCTTCTACGAATCCTTGCGCGGCGCAGATTCGCCCCCAGTCGCGACAACGTTTGCTCAACAGGGTAAGGTGGTGACTCAAGTAACTTATTCCGGCGTGACATATGCGCTTGAAAGCCTTTTATCGTCGTCAATCTGCTTTATAAAGCATAACATACCCTATAGTGAGCGCGAGCAAGATGCTTTTTATAGCATTCTATCCAGCTTATGCCCACATATAAGGCATCTCCAATCGCCATACGCAAACTGAACCGATAAAGATAGAGTATTTTTTGTTGGTCAAAGTTTAGAATGTCGTTTCTCATTCAAATCAGGTGGCAAAGTGATCAAAAGAATGCTTGTCTCGCTCGTTTCATTAGCGGCAATCACAACCCTCAGCGCGAATGCAGCCAACAAGCCGGCGCCCAAGAAGAAAACGCCGCCGCCGCCGGATTACTACCCGATGCACATCAAAGATGCACAGGGAAACCCGATTGAATGGTGGTGGAAGTATACGTTCACCACGTACACCTTGAACGGTCAACCAATGGATAAAAAGCCTGAAGACTTCAAAGTGCAGGTGATCAGCGCCGAAAAACAGCCTGACGAAACACTTCTCTGGAAGCTCGACACCACCGGCGCAACAGTTAAAACCATTCATGAATGGTACGTCAAGGCGAAAGGAAAGGTTGTCTGGCACAAGGAACAATTTAGTGACGATGAGAATATGAAAGTTCAATTCAACCCTGAACGTGTTTTATTGACCAATCCGCCAAAGAAGGATGAGACATGGCCATGGAAAGGCAAAGGCAACATGGGCGTCGAAATCGATAATACGTCTACCGTTATTGGACCGGAAGAGGTAGTGACGCCGGCAGGGAAATTCCAGACGATGAAAATTTCGGTCACAGGAACCCAGGGCGGACAGCCGGTCAATATGAGCTACTGGTACGCAAATTACATTGGACTAGTAAAGTCTGCGGCGAAAACAGCAAACATGGAATCTGAGACTATGCTTCTGGATTACAGTTTCAAGAAACCGCCGAAGAAGTAAAAATTTCCAAGAAAGTTCTTTGATCGTCATCGAGAAGGTCCGGAGATTTCTAAATAGGCAGCCAGTCCACCCGCATACCACGTCTCATTCTTCAGCGGATTTAGCGATTCGGCGAGCGTCTTCTCGAGCAACTTCGCCGCCCGTTGTGCATTCTTGCACTCTTGCGTTTCCACTCGATCCCGGGCATCGATTAGCAGCGGTCAGAGGCACCATTATTGGTGTCACTACGAGACTGTCGTCCTTAGTATCGCAATCCCGGCACGTGCATCCAATACCGGAGCTGTCGCTCTAGAGCATTTACCTTTACGGCAATAGACGAGTATTCGACCTGGATTGATTGTGCGGTCGCAACGGAGTAAGTGAGCTAACAGTGTAACAATGGAAGAATGGAAAATGAAAGGCAGGTCCGCAATGTGTGCGAACCTGCCTTTTTTAGCTTGATGCAAGGCAAAGCCCGATCAAGCTCCTTTTACTTGTACTTGCTATTTGCAGCGACGGTAGTGTGCCGTCATGAAAAAGTCTGACCACTGGCCATCCTCTCCCAGATAACGTGACTTGAGTACTCTATGATCATCGCTGACAATTTCGATAATATCCTGGTACTTGGTCTGCTTAGTTGGGTCAGTGAAGCTTGGTCCTTCGGCATTCAGCGTGAGTACCGTTTCCGAGGAGTCAAGTTCTCCGTCGTATACCCACATGTGCGTCATCATTGAGCCGACCCAAGAACCGACGAAACGCTTTTTCTCCGGATTGTAACCCACCGTCATCACAGATGTAGCGGGACCATCGTTCGGCACTTCCATCGTACCTTCGGCGACAATCCATAATCCGCCCAAATCTCTGACTGTCTCTTTGGCTGCAGTCTTGACAGGAGGCTGATCCGGGCCCATCGAGCATTCCGCTTCCATAGTCCAATCACCCACTAGCTTGGTCAGCCAGTTGTGCTCCTTTTGGGGCTCGGCCTTCTTGCACATCTCCTGACTGGTCTCAGTGGTACTCATTTGTATTGCCTCCAACGCAAAAACGGGCTGATTAGAATATCACATGGAATACGATGCTACCGCTGGCCGGTGCAAAATATATGCACTGCTGCATTTTGTTTTACCCGGCTAAAATTGACAGAATATTACCCGGGTGATATTCTGGGATTATCATCCGAAATTCATCTGCGGGAAATAGAGGCATCATGTCAAACGAAGAAACTACATATTCCGCCTTCATTGGCGACAGCCTGCTTAAGTCAGGATCGCTCACCACGGTTCTGGCAGCAGTGAAACTGGCACTAGACGATCAAGGCATGGGAACGAATATATTGATCTTCGATGATGAGTCCTGCCGAGCAATTGATTTCGACTTCCGCGGGTCCCTGGACGACGTTCTGGCCCAAGCAAAACCGAGGGAATCGTCGCGAAAACCAGGGCGTCCAAGGTTGGGCGTGGAAAGCCGCGAAGTGACGCTTCTTCCGCGCCATTGGTCATGGTTGGAAGATCAGCCCAATGGTGCCTCAGCAGCACTGAGACGGCTGGTGGAGGAGGCAAGCAAGAAAGTGAATCCGGATAATAATAACTTGCGGCTCCGGAAAGAGGCGACCTATAACTTCATGTCCGCCATGGCGGGCAATCGAATCGGGTTTGAAGAAGCTGCCCGTGCACTATTCGCTGGTGACGAGCCTACTTTCAGATCGATTATTGGTGCATGGCCAGCCGACATAGAAAAACACTTACTTCACCGCTGTGCCTTCGCTAGTAAGGATTCGCAGGTCGTATAGCTCCACGAATCACAAGCAAGGTCAACAGCGTTCTCTGCTCTGACCTTGCGTTCTCGGCACCTGAACTCGCGTTCTCGGCACCTGAACTCGCGTTCTCGGCACCTGAACTCGCGTTCTCGGCACCTGCGCTTGCCGTTCTCGGCACCTGACCTTGCCGTTCCCAAACCAATCAAAACGGACTGGCGAACACAAGTTGGTCAGGAAAGTACCAAGAATTTTTGCCCATGCCACTTTTCTGCAATAATTGCCTGATATCGTTTTTCCAACAAAGGCGAGGCGAGGGATTAACAGCAATGAGTAACGAGCAAGCGTCATTTAGCACTTACTTACTCAAAAAGATGGCAGATGTAGTTTCATCTAGCGGAGATCCTTCGGAGAGCTTGCCCGATAATAGCGTGCAAGAGCCCTGGTCGTTCAGGGAGTCGGAAGAAAAGCTCGGACAACTTCTGGTAAGTACTGGTCTCGTTTCCAATGATGTATTGGATGAATGTCTTACCATCGCTCACCGAAATGCAACACCGATTGGCATCGTTTTGTCGATTGAGGCAGGAATAAGCGCAGAGGATGTGGCGCGAGCTCTCTGCATTCAACGATTGATACAGGGCGGACTATCATTAACCATGGGTCGCATCATCATGCGCTACAGCTCCGCGGCCGATGTGTCTGTCGCGGATGCGGTGGAAGCATTTTCGCTAGGGTCGGACACAGAAGGGCTCGACAGCTGGCTGATTGAAATGTTCGACTCATGCAACTTACTTTCAAGAGAGGAGCAAGAACGAACTCAGACGGATGCAAGAGAGCAAGATACTTCATGGGCACGGCACCTTGTAGAAAATGAGGTAATCTCCCTGGACGTCCTTTCTGCCGCAATGCACAGCATCGTCCTCATGGACCTCGGTTACATGTCCTATGACGACGCGACTTCCCTTGTTCGCACGGTTGCCACCAAAGGTAGTGCATTACCATTCATTCTCCGCTTGCACGCGCCGAAGCACCGTTTTGATGCGAAAACGGTCAACATACTAGCGATGTTCTATGCTAGTGAAACTTTCGACGAGCGTCAGACGCTGGATCTACTCTCTGAATCATACAAATCGAAAATTGATCCGCTGGACCTGATTGCTCGTCTTGGTATTCTGTCTGAGAAGCAAGTAGAAATGGCATTCGACTTGCACTTCCAGATAGCACTTCAGCTAGTCGCCCAGTCGACCGCAATCTCCAAGCTGCGCTCCGAAAATTCCAAGAGAGTCCGGCGTGCAA
>CAYTDR010000170.1:0-11150 GCA_964436185.1 uncultured Candidatus Obscuribacterales bacterium
CAACTGAATGACCAGTGAAGTCAAGTGGGTGGGTTTGCACGAGCGCTGGTGCGATAGTGGTTCTGCCGCATCATCGCCATCATCACCGGATGTCCGCTCCGTAAGACACGAGAGGGAAAACTACTCCCCGGACACTTTTTCCGGCAGAGCGAAATTGACTTTTACGATCGTGCCTTTCTGTTCCGGTCCATCGCAAAGTTGAATATCGGCATTATGGGCGGTGGCAATCTCTTTCACTATCGACAGTCCGAGACCGCTGCCGGATTGTTCTGTCCCCAGCACTCTGTAGAATCGCTCGAAGACACGGTCCCGATCTTCCGGGGGAATTCCCGGACCGTTGTCGGAGACTATTAGTGATACCTTGTCACCGTTCTCTATGCTGACGCATACCATGCCACCGCTAGGGGTGTAGATGATTGCGTTCTCGATCAAATTTGCGCAAAGCTCATATAGACTATTCGATTCCCCCAGCACCACAGCCGGTGCCTCGCTTGTTTCCAGGGAAAGCTCGATCTCTTTTGATTGTGCTTCGCCGAGCATGTCTTCCACGACTTCGCAGACGATCAGATTCATATCCAGCTTCGTATGATCGGCGGTTTGTCCGGCGGGTTCTGCCTTGGCTAGCGACAGAAGCTTGTTGGCTAGATGTGTGATGCGATCGCTACCGTTATCGATCTGATCCAGCATTTCGACCATGCGCTCATCTTGTGACATACGCTTGGCTGCATAGATGTATGTCTTCAAGCCGGCAAGGGGCGTTCTCAACTGATGCGCCGCATTGGCTACGAAGCGTCGTTGAGATTGGATGTCTTCCGCCAGTCTGGCTAAGAGATCGTTGATTGCCGCGACCAGAGGACGCACCTCAGTTGGTGCATCTGTCTCTGTCACTGGAGTCAGATCGAACTGCGAGCGTTTCGACAAATCGCCGGCTAGAACCTTCAGTGAGGAGAGCCCGCGCGTAATTCCAAGGGATACAGTCACCGAACCAAGCACTATCAATATGATCTGAGGGACGACGATACTCGCCAGGATCTGCTGGGCCAGTTCCAGCCTGTTGTCCAGAGTCTCAGCTACTTGCACGATCAGCGAACCGTGTGGATAGTCCGAAATATTCACTCGAATTCGTACGATGCGAACATCCATGCCTTCCATTCTTGCCGTTCGAAACATCGGCTGGACAGCTTGCAGACTTCCTAGAGGTAGCGGTAGCAGTGCATCTCCAGCGACGCGAGAGCCATCCTCTTTCAGTACCTGATAGAAGGTATTATCATGACCTTTGTAGCGTGCAGCTCTCTGAATGTCCGGTGAGGCGACGCCGCGCAAAATGGCCTGTGCTGCAGGAGGGAGATCCAGCCAGACGCTTTCCCCGTCAGAAGCCAGTCTGGCTCCGACAGAATCAGCAGTATTGAGGAGTTGATTATCATAGGCACCGTTGGCGAAATTGACGGCGAGAAAGTAAGCCAGCGATGTCGAGATCAGGCACAGCGAGGATAGAGGGATGAGCAGCCAACCCAGCAGTTCGATACGAATTGATTTCTCAGTTAGTTTTTTCAATTCGATATCCTAGCCCGCGCAGCGCTTTTATCTGAACTCCCAATGGCTCCAGTTTCTTCCTCAGTCGGTGGATAACGATTCCAACCGCGTTGTAGCTGACGTCATCTTCCCAGTTGGAGAGCAGGTCAGTCAGTCGTTCTTTGCTCACGGTAGAGTTCGAGTAGCGCAAAAGTACTTCCAGCACTGCCAGCTCGCGCGCCGACAAATCCATCGGCTCACCATCGGCAGAGACGGCACGTGTGGCGGTGTTGAATCGCAGGGCGCCGAACTTAACTTGTGTTCGATTTGCCCACTTGTCCTTGCGTAGGAGCGCTCGAACTCTGGCTTCCAACTCGGGTAATTGAAACGGTTTCGTAATATAGTCGTTGGCTCCCAGGTCCAAACCCGTCACCCGATCGTTGAGGCTGTCCCGTGCAGTCAAAACCAGCACAGGAAGGTTCTTTCCACGTTCTCTTATGCGCTTGAGCACTTCCAGTCCATCCATCACCGGAAGACCCAGGTCGAGGATCATCAAATCATAGTCATGACTGTACACAGCCGCTTCGGCTTCGGAGCCTGTGTTGGCTATATCTACCATATATCCACTATCTTGTAAGACTAGCGAGAGTCCGTTGGCGAGAAAACGATCGTCTTCAGCGAGCAGGATTTTCATTTATATGGAACCTCTCGGCAGAGACGACATCTTTTTGATATTAGCGCTAAATCGGCATCGCGGACGTTTGAAATCTTGGTGAAATTTTCAGTTTGTAGAGTGTTAGTAAAGGGACCGAGAAAGTTGTGCTAAAGAGAGCCTATTAACTGTCAGCTCTCGCGAGTGGAGGATTTTAACCATGTATGCCGAAGTAATTACTGGAAAACCACTACCTATTTTGTATGAGTGCCAGGCTTGTGAACAGGAATTCTGGACGAGAGAACTGACGCAGCACTGCCCGGAATGTTTATCAACAGACAAAACAAATCTTGTGGTATTGCATCTTGAAGAGGACAGCGACCGAGCCGAATGGCTTCAGTTCGTCGATGTTCCTGCCGGCGATTAGTCTCACCTGTCTATTTCACCGTACCTGATAGTCCCGAAAGATCCGACTAGTTCGGATCTTTCGGCTTCCTAGAGTGTAGTCGCACACGCCATCGCTGGGGATGCAAATGTCCTTGCCGGTCAATTTTATTGCACTGCGGATTAAATCGCGCCGCCTTGAAAATTTTTTGTGCACAAATCCGCTGCATTAACAAAGAGATCTTTACGCCTATCCAACCTGGATCGACAATGTCATTGATTGTTCTGACGCCTGCCAAGGTGGAGTTCGTATGTCGTCTCACACAGAGAAGAAAGTTCTGGTTACTGGTGGAGCTGGTTTTATTGGCAGCCATCTCGTGGAACGACTGCTTGCCGAGGGTAACAGCGTAGTCGCCATTGATAGCTTTTGCGATTTCTACGATCCCAGCGTAAAGCGAGACAATGTAAAAACTGCTCTTTCCCACAGCCGCTATCGTCTGGTTGAAGGCGACATCAGGAATGTGGAGGATCTCGAGCGAACCTTCGACGAGAGTCCGTTCGATGTCATCGTTCATCTGGCGGCAATGGCCGGCGTGCGGCCATCGTTGCAGAGCCCATCATATTACATGGACGTCAACGTGCTCGGCACACAGCGGTTGCTTGACGCGGCTCTGAAGCAAGATCAGTTGCCTCGGTTCGTCTTCGGCTCTTCGAGCTCCGTATACGGTGAGCGGGTAGCTGAAACTTTTTCTGAGACCGATGTGATTACCAGACCAGTGTCTCCTTACGCGGCCTCGAAGGTGGCGGGCGAGATGATCTGTCATGCCAGTCACATGGTTAGCGGTCTCAATGTGGTGGCGCTTCGATTTTTCACGGTCTTCGGACCGAGGCAGAGACCGGATCTGGCTATTCACAAGTTCGTCAAACTGATCGAGTCCGGCCAGCCCATCGAAGTTTACGGCGATGGCAGCACACAAAGAGATTATACGTTCGTGGGTGATATCGTAAATGGTATCACGGCTGCGATGTTCGTTCCCTGCCCGGGATTCGAAATATTCAATCTCGGTCGCAGCGCCCCTGTGCGGCTGTTGGATATGATTCACTCTATCGAGAATGCTCTGGGCGTGAAAGCAAAGTTGACTTTCATGCCGATGCAAAAGGGCGACGTGCCAAATACTTTTGCCGGCATTGAGAAGGCTCGCACCATGCTAGGTTACGAGCCCAAAACAACCTTCGACGAAGGCATCAGTCGGTTTGTCGAATGGCATCGCAAGCACGAATCGGGAACTGCTGGTAATACCACCGGCAAAGTCATGGCCTGACGAATTGGGTTGGCTCGCTTGACATTATCTGCGCGTCAGCTTCTTCAGAAGGCTGTTGGCGTCAGGATATCGTGCTGACAGTCGATCGTAGCTGCCTTCTTCGAAATCGGAGTTTTCGAAACCGGGTGACATGGTGGTTCCCAAGAGCGTGAAGTTGCCACCATCAGCCACTCTCGAACCCTGCCATACGCCTAGCGGAACGACATGCTGAAGTACCTGACCGTTTACCACATCAGCCCCCAGATGAACTACCTGAGTGGTGCCATCCGGCATGAGATTGAGCATCTCGAGCGGGTCGCCGCAGTAAAAGTGATAGATCTCGTCTGATCGCAGCCGATGCATGACCGAGAAAGTATTCTTGGTCAGCAAATAATAAATGGCAGTAGACCAAACTCGAGATTCTCTGACTGTAGCAGCAGGGGCATCAGTTTTGTTCATGGCCTGCTTGGCAGCATCAGGGTTTTGCGCCATTAAGGCAAACTCGCCTGTTATCTGCCATTCTGCCGTGACCCTGTCCCATCTATCGTCAGACGGACGTTCAGCCTTTTTCATGTACCTGGCGGGTAAGGCGGAGCCGCTTATAAACTCCCCAGTGCGGTACGTCTCTCGATAAAAACCGCCTTCAGGGTGCGGCTTTAATTCCAACAGTCTTATCAAGTCTTCTGCAGTAGTCACGAATTATTTATATAGGGGGTGGCTTGTCAACTACGAGGCAGGCCTATGGACGGCTTGTTGTACAACTTGCCTGCCTTAACTTCGCCGTTAATGATATCAGAAATTCCATAGTCAAATTCTGCTCTCACGGTTTCTGGCGGGAGTAGTGGACTTGTCTCAGGAGAGAGCTGAATAGTCAGGTCCGTTCTTGTGCGATATTCCGGGTTTACCACCAGCGCCCAGTTAGCCATCGAGGGGAACTTCTCTCGCAGACCTTGAGCCAACTGCTTGTTTGCTCTGAAGCTGGTGAGAGTAATGGTCTCATGCTGGCAATCTGTCACCTTGGCACGGACCAGATAGCGAACAGTGAAACCCTCGCTTTCCAGCGCCTTTTGAAAATCCTTGGCTGTCTCTTCTCCGCCTTTGGGGTAACGTATAACAACCCCATACGGACGTTTGTCGTTGTATGCTTCTGCCAATGCGTCCTGCAGCTTGTCGCTGGCGCGGTCCGAATCAGAGCTGGTTTCTACATATTCTTGTTGTTGCTGGGCTTGTGGTTCGACAAAGTCCAGGTCGTCACGAATTGGCTCTTCACGGGCTTCTGCCAGTGCCACTCTTTTCGACTGTGTTCCCAGAGCAATCTGTCGAACTGACGGCGAGTGGCCGGTCAACTGGCTGATCACTAGAGCCGCGCGGGCGGGATCAGGAATCCAATAGCTTCCACCGTTTACTGTTCTGGCGTCGCCGGGCAGCATGGCAGTCTCGACTTGTTGAGATTTGATGTCCTTGCCGAAGCCGAAAAGCTCTGTGAGCTCGTTGACTCCCATGTCGGTTACCACGTAATCCTTGGCAAACTCCAGGAGTTTCGGCAGCTTCAAGAGAAATGCAGGTTCCTTCACTTTGGCAACGGCCTGACGCAAGAACCATTGCTGGCGTTCGATTCGTCCCAGGTCGCCGCGCTGGTCATGGCGGAAGCGCAGATACTCCTCCACCTGGTGGGCATCAAGCATATGCTTGCCTGGCTCCAGGTCGATATTGAGGCGGGCGGCGCGGTCTCTGTAGACCATGCGCTTCTCGACGAGAACCTCTACCGGACCGATGGCTTCAAAGAGGCTCTTGAGACCGGTTGTATCGATAACAATGTAGTTGTCGATAGGAATGCCGAAGACTTCTTCCACCGTCTTGACTGCCAGATCCGGACCACCCAGGGCGTGAGCGGAATTGATCTTCTCCAGCCCGTCCCTGTTTGGGATTCTCACTCTGGAATCGCGTGGGATCGACATCAGCCCGACCTTGCCGTCGATGGGATCAAGACTGGCAACCACCATTGTGTCCGAACGGCAATTTTCGAAACGGTTGCTCTTGCGACCGTTGGAGTCTACACCCATGAGAAGGATGTTCTTCTTCTTCGCCAGCTTGGGGATTAGATCCACATGCGGCATCTTGAAGTTCTTCGTAAGATTGTTGATTTTGGGCAGGGAACCGGCGAGCGTGGTTCCTTCCAGCGAGTCTTTTGGCAGACCGTAGCTGAGGAACAAACCGATACCTATGCCGACAGTGGCAGCCAGTACTGATTGCCACATAGTTGGAACTGTTTTCGACCGAGGGGTGCTCATATAGCCCTTTGGATTTAAAATCCGGCGTTACCCAATATATATCCCTCAAGCTGATTAGCTATACTAACCTTTCGATTAGATTTCAACTAGTTTTAACGAGCCCTTTGCAATTGGAGATATAAGATCGTGCAACTTTTTCTGGATACAGCCAATCTCGAGGAGATTGAGGAAATTGCTTCGTGGGGCGTGCTGGATGGCATCACCACGAATCCTTCCCTGGTAGGAAAAGAAAAGAAGGACTTCAAGAGTCTGGTCAAAGAGATCTGCCGTATAGTACCCGGTCCGGTCAGTGCCGAGGTGGTGTCGACGGAACGTGACGGAATGGTTGCCGAGGGCAGAGATATAGCTACCTGGGCTTCTAATGTTATCGTCAAGTGTCCTCTCACGCCAGATGGGCTGGCGGCAACCAAGAAGCTGAGCCAGGACGGCATCAAAGTCAACGTCACCCTCTGCTTCTCCGCCAACCAGGCTTTGCTGGCCGCCAACGCCGGCGCCTACTTTATCAGTCCCTTTGTCGGCCGACTTGATGACATCAACGAAGATGGCTGCGGTCTCGTCGAGCAGATTTGCGACCTGTACAACATACAAGGAATCGAAACCCAGGTCCTGGCGGCGAGCATTCGCGGTCCACACCATGTATCCCGTTGTGCCATGGCTGGAGCTGATTGTTGCACCATGCCGTATTCGGTGTTCAAACAGCTAGTGAAGCATCCGCTTACTGACTCGGGCTTGGAAAAATTCCTCAGCGATTGGAATAAGGCAAAAAGCTCAGTGGCAGCAGGTTCTTAGGTTCACTCGCACTTCCGGGTCAGCAAGACTTTTATTATTATGAGAAGCTGGGTGTCTGAAGAAGACACCTGCTTCGCTTGCAATTGCAATCGATACTTCACTTAAGCCTTCGATTACAGTTAGAATTCACTTATAAGTTAGTTTTCACCTGATCATTGATAGAGAGCAGCATGTCGGTTGCCAACCCGGTAGAGAAAAACACAGTTCGCGGACCAAACGGTTTCCTGGAATCGGTTGATGGACAGCTTCTTGTGGTGGATAACGGGCGAATACATGTCGACCCGGTAACCGTCATTGGCATGATTTATGACGACGGTTACCTGCAAAACACGTCAGGCCCCCTGGGCGACCACAAGCAATTGCGACCGATCGAGTCGGTCAGCGGGTGGGTTTTCAAAGGCATCGATTCGCAGGGGATGGAGCTCGTACTTCCTGCCGGAGCGCCCGGACCGTCAGGTTCGATGAAGTTCAACGGTGTTCTTTATCACGTGGTGAACGGACGGATAGCTGCACCCGACCACAGTCTGGTCGGCGAGTTCGACGACAGCGGAAGAATCTCCGTTCGCGATTACTACACGAAAACATCTCGCCGAGAGTTGGACGAGAACACCTTGCTGAATACGGTCTTCGACGGTCGCAAGAGCAACGGCGATCCCTGGCGGCATGAGTTCGAGCGACCGCTCATGAGACGTGACAGACCTTATTCTGATGCTCAGATAATCAGATACTTTATGGACTACGACAAGCTCAACGGTCCGCAGAAGAAATTTCTCGTCGAGAATCTCCGTCTCTGGTCCTCCTGCGGAATGTTGCAGGTGGTGATGAAGAGCGAAGGAAATTGCGCTCTCGGCAACGTCAAACATGGTGCCGCAGGACAGACCGGGATTAGAACCGGTAACGTCACGCTGGACAAAGAAGAGCTCGATCGAGACATCGAGTTTTACAACAAGTTCGGGGCGTTCGCCACGTTCCATACGAGATTTCCTCCGTTCTGCGAGGTGAGGCTGAATCTCGTGGTGGCTCACGAATATGGTCACCAGGTCGAATTTTGTCTCTCTCAGGCTACTCAAGAGCTGCTCAAGGAGCTGCATAGAGAGCGGCGAAAACGCTCGGATAAACTGCATCCTTTGCCCGAGGAATACACTGGTGCCTCGGAGTTGATCACCCAGGAGCAAGTGACGAAGAGGCAGTTCATATCCGGCTATGCTCGCTCTTCCTTTCATGAATACTGGGCCGAGTGTGTTGCGGCCTTCTCGATCAAGAGCTCGAGACAGACGCTCAAACAGCATGATCCGGCTGTTTATCAGATTTTGCATGACGTTGTTTTTCAACCACAAAAAGTTTTGCGGACGGTGTTGGTAGAATCCATGTTGAGCCTGCAGGCGGCTCTCCGCGTCGGGGGCGAACTGTACGACGAGATACTGGATGAATAAGAATGACCAAAAAAACGCCGTTTGAGAGCCGGTCGGCAAGCAACAAGGCTGTGGCTGTGGCTGTAGCAGCAGTGCTACTTGTCGGCGCTCTTCAGTCAAGAAAAGATGCATGGGCAGCAACCAGCAAGAGCGCTTCGGCGGGCAAAGGCACCCCCACGGATGCTCTGAAACCTGCTCTGAAAGCGATAGATCCTTCTAAAGCACAGATGGATACACCGCCACCAAAAGTGGAACCACCGTCCGCGATACCACCTGGTGGAACCGCCGGCGGTCCTATGGGAGGAGCGGCTTACAGACCGCCTCCGCCCCCTGCCAATACCGGCGCCTGGGCCGGCTATGCACCTCCCATGGTACCATCGGGTCAACAACCGGCAGGCTATCCAGCCGCACCTTATGGCGGACAACCAGCTTATTATCCGCCTCAACCAGGCTACGGTTATCCTGCCTACCAGCCTTATGCAGCAGCGCCACCGGCATACGCCAATCCGTACGCCTATCAGCAACCAGGTGCGTATCCTCCACCCCAGACTCCTTATGGTGCGCCGCCACAGGCGTACGCATATCCGTATGGGGGACAGCCGGGCAATCCTGCCTATCGTCCGCCTGCCGGTGCCTATTACGCGGCACCACCTTATCAACAATATGCCGGTCCTCCGCCACAACAGAGACCGCCGGGCTACCCGCCGCAACAACAGCAGCAACAGCAGCAGCCGCCCCAATATGCCGGACCGAACGGCCAGCCGTATGGACCGCCGGCACAGACACCCGCTTACAATGCTGCCTCCCAGGCACCGCCTTACTCCGGCGTTCGAACTGGCGGCGCTTCACCACCGCCACAATCACAGTTTCCGTCTGCCGATCTAATTCCTGAGTTCGGAAAGGCATTGCCGGTAAACGCCTCCAACCAGGGTCCGGCGCAGGGTTGGACGACTCCTCCGCCCCAGCAGCAAACCGGTGCCGGCCCCGACGAACAGCGAGTGACGAAGCTGGAGAAGGTGGCCTTTGGTTCAACATATCCTGAGCATGAGGTAGAAGATCGTCTCGACCACCTGGAAAAGGAGATCTACGGCTCGTCCAGCAGCGGAACAGTATCCGATAGGTTGGGCCGACTGGAGCAGAAGCTAGGCGGCAAGGGTGCCTTTAGTGGCTCACGGGGCGGCGAGCAACCGCAATATGGAGGAAATGAGTCAGGCCGTCCTAAAAGTCCGACTGGTGAAACTCCCGGGGATTCCCCCGGCGGCTCCCCTAAGAAAATTGCCTCAGCTGGAGCGCAGACAAACGTGGCTTCGCTCTCTCCTATGGAGAGTGAAGACTCTGCCGGCAAAGGCAAAACCGCTAGCGACGTGGCGGCGATGATGGTCTCAGATCGCAAACGCGGTGACTATTTCCCAGCGGTCCGCCAGTTTCCCGGCGAGACATTTGCTCGCTGGACTCGCTTTCCGGTGCGGGTTCGGCTGCCTGACGAATTGAGCGATGAGCTGCACACAAGCATGCTCGATTCCATAGAGAAGTGGGGCAAACATATTCCTCTAAGTGTCTCCGGAAAGAACCAGGGAGCCGATATCGAAGTCTCCTGGGTCAACCACCTTGCACCCAAGTTTCTTGGTGTCACAAGGCTGACTGCCTTTAGCGGCCATATAAAAGTTCGAATTTATATGCTCAGACCCAGTTACTACCAACCAAATGTCTCTGCGAGAATATTCGAATCCGCTTTTCTTCATGAGATGGGACATGCACTGGGCATCTTCGGGCACAGCCCGGTGCAAGGTGACGCGATGTTTGCCCTGGAGGTAACCGGTGCCGGTCTGGGGAAACTTTCCAGAGACCGTATCGCCACTCTGTCGGACAGGGATGTCAATACGTTGAGAAAAGTATATGAGAGCAAATCGCTTTCCACGGATTACAGTCTAGCCGCGCCGATGGAGTGGGGTTCTGGCGAATGCGGATCTTCCGAGGGTAGTGAGAGCGATCTTTCCTGAGAAGCATTAGTTTTTGTTCGAGACTTTGTCGAGGTCGTGCCTGGACAATGGAACGGTTCAAGGCACGTTTAGCCTGTAGTACAGCCCAAAGAGACGGGAGCAGACCCTGATGATTGCGCAAGTGAAAGAAGTAACCGTTGCACATAGCCCGGATTCGGACGATGCTTTCATGTTTTATGCCCTGGCAAAAGACATTCTGGACACTGGTGGATTGAAGGTCAACCAGGTGCTCAAGGACATTCAAAGTCTCAACAAAGACGCAATGACCGGCCTCTACGAAGTCTCCGCCATCTCATTTGCGGCCTACCCGTTCGTCTCCGACAAATACAGCCTCATGCCCTGCGGCGCCAGCATGGGTTCGAACTACGGACCGATCGTCGTTTCTAAAAAGCCGATGAACCCGGCGCAACTGTCCTCCGCTAGAATCGCCATTCCCGGCAAACTGACTACTGCTTATTTGGCACTCAGACTGTTCGCTAACGACTCACTGCGAGTAGAAGAAGTGCACTTCGACCAGATTCCCGATGAAGTCGAAAAAGGAAACTACGACTGTGGTCTGCTTATCCACGAAGGTCAGCTTACTTACGGTCAAAAAGGCTTGCATAAAGTTGTAGACCTCGGTGAGTGGTGGCACGAGCTGACAGGCGGATTGCCCCTGCCGCTGGGTGGCAACGTCATTCGCAAGGACCTGGGACCCGATCTGGTCCGTCACCTGACCACGCTGTTGCATGATTCCATCAAGTACTCGCTGGACCACAGAAAAGAAGCTCTGGAATATGCCATGACCTTCGCTCGAGACATGGAACCCT
>CAYTDR010000171.1:0-11143 GCA_964436185.1 uncultured Candidatus Obscuribacterales bacterium
GGTCATCAACGCCCGCTACTTCGTGAAAGGCGGTTTGGTAATAGCCATTTGCCAGTAAATATGCGGTAATTTCGCTGCCGTCCGGGCTGCGCCAGAAAAACTCAGGACCACGATCTAGTTCTGGTACACCGCGCCAGACTACGGCACTATCGATACCGAAACCTCTCAGGATGCGGGGAAGGTCCTGGGTGTGCCCGAATGTGTCCGGGCAGTATCCCACTTTCATCGGGTCTCCGAAGCTTCGGCAAACCTTGATACCGTGCTCGAGATTGCGAACAAGCGCCTCGCCTCCGACGAGCATCTGGTCTGCCAGTACATACCAGGGGCCGATTGAAAGACGGCGATTTCCTACGTGTTCTCGAATTCGCTCTCCCAGTTGCGGTTCCATCTCAATGATGTCTTCAAGCGCGCACACTTGACCGTCCAGGTGAAATCCTTTCAGCTCGCCGGAGTCCAGTCCGTCAAGAATCTGTCTGGTCGCTTCGAGCAACAACACGCGATAGCGCTCGAAGGGCCAGTACCACTCTCTGTCCCAGTGAGTGTGAGCATACAGAAATAGTTTGATCGGTCGAGTCATGACTAAACCCTTACATACTCGGATTGGCGGCAGGCGGGATTCTAAAAATCTCTAACCAGACGACCAAGCTCCTTGATTCCCTCGTCAAGCGCATCTTCCAGGACCGTCGGTTCTTCAGCGATGAACTCATCATCGAGATGTATCGAGAAGGTGCCTTCGTATCCATAGAGCTTCAGCGCTTCGATAAACTGCCGCCAGTCTACCTGTCCTTTTCCCACCTTGCGATAGCGCCACCACAGGGGACCGTACATGCCACTGTCTTTCAGAATCTCGCGATGAATTTCAATGTCGTTCGCTTCGATGTGCTCGATGGCGGATGTGATTCCAGGCAGGATTTGCAAGTAATCGATGCCGAGCCAGACGCAATCGGCGGGTGAAAAACTCAGGGCTAACCCGGAGCAGGACGAGAGCAAATCTCGCCAGTCTTGCGGTTCCATGGCAATCCATCTCTTCAGGGATACACCACGGGAGGTGACCGGTGTGGACAAGCGCAAGAGCGGCTTCACGCCTCGCTCCGACAGCTCGCCCTCCAGCTCTTTGTACTCGGCCTCAAAAGAGTCTTTCCACTTATCATCGACACCAGGGGTGAGGAAAAATGAAATCCTCGGACAGTGCACTGCTTCGGCTACTGATGCCAGTTTCGTCAGCATCCGGAGAAAGTTGGTCGTGCCCTTGCCTCCCGGACTGTGCGTGTAGTCCAAATTCAAGCAAGCGATTTCTACGCCGCGTTCTTCTGCCAACGCACCTACCGATTGGAAGTACTTGAGCTCGTCCCCCTTGACGTTCTTGCTGCTGCGAGAAGAGGTGTTGAAGGGTGCTAGCGAGTATTCGACAGCGGTCAGTTGTCGTGCCGAGGCCAGGTCAATGGCCCCGTCCAATCCACTACCAAATCTGGTGGCATCGAAACACAGTCTCATGCGCGCAGTTTACCAGATGTTCCCGGAAACCTCTACCTGGTTGTCAGCACTTTCTGTGCGTTTGTTGAACGCTTAAAGTCCGCCTGCATAGGCTCGTCGAACACGTGGGTCGGTGAGATCGAAAAAGTCCATACGTTTCATGGTTCTGACCATGAAGCTTGCATTTCTTCGAAGGGACAGGGTTACTGGCGTATTGGGCGTACCGACGATCAGGTCATAACACTCGTCTCTGGTCAGTCCGGTGGTAGGAACGCCGTCTACAGCTACAATTACGTCGTCTGGCAGCACTCCGTGGTCAGCAGCGGGAGTGCCCGGAAAAACAGTGTTAATCACTGGGGCATAGCCTTCCATGGCGACAAAACGCACGCCAATTATGCCAATACCGCGTTGTGCCTGTGTTTCTAAAAAGCTCTTGTCGAGGCCGGCGTTCAGCTCGTCGGTGCCCACGAGGCCGCCATTGCGCCTCAGTCCGTTAAATCCGTATTTCTTTGCCGCTGTTTTAAGGCGTGTTGGTTTTTCTTTCTTTTTGGACTCGGGCTGAACATAGTGCTCAATGCCGCCTTTCAAAGGCTCGCTCTTCGGCATAACGTCCATTTTGGGAACGATTGGCTTCAATTGAGGTTCCAGTGCCAGACATGCAGATGATGTCGACAGCACCAGGGCGCCCGCAATTGTTCTAATCAGGTATTTGCTCATTCCAGAAAGCATGTTTTTTCTTGCCTATCTCGCTCTAGTCCGCTTCGTGCCGCGGTGAGTGTTTACCTTTATCTGATTTTGAATAACCACTCATCTGACATAGACGGACCGATCCTGTCGAGGTTCCTGTTCAAACGCTAATCCACAGCATATGTCAATTAAAAGAAATCGTCCATGGGCTTTCTACTACTTACGCCATTCCCAAGTTCAAGGTGGAAGAAACGTCCAAATCGGCTGGGGAGCCATGTAAAGCGGGTACTTGGTGAACTCGTCGGACTGGGCAAATCGGAGCGAACAATCGGCGATAGCGAAACGAATGCTTAAGCTCAGAAGGTTTCTCTCTCTAGCATGCTAACCTCTTCCTGACAAAATTACCGCCAGTAGAGCCGGGAGGTCGAAGAAAGTGAGTAAGGTAACAGTAGTAGGAGCTGGGAACGTTGGCGCAACTGCAGCTCAATACATAGCCGACAGAGATTTAGCCGATGTCGTCCTCATTGATATAGTCGACGGACTGCCGCAAGGGAAGGCATTAGACCTGCTCCAGGCGTCGCCAGTGAACCTGCACGATCGCAAAATCACAGGGACCAATGATTACGCGGACACAAAAGACTCGGACATCATCGTAATCACAGCCGGAATCGCCAGAAAGCCTGGCATGTCCCGCGACGATCTCTTGAAAACGAATGCCAAAATCGTTCAAGAATGCGCCCAGCAAACAGTTAAGCACTCTCCGAATGCCATTTACATTGTCGTCACCAATCCACTCGATGTGATGACCTATCTGGTCTGGAAAACAACCAAACTTCCTGCCTCCAAGGTTATGGGTATGGCCGGTGTTCTCGACAGCGCTAGATTCCAGACATTCATAGCTATGGAGACCGGAATGTCGGTCGAAGATGTGCGAGCGATGGTTCTTGGCGGTCATGGAGACCTGATGGTTCCGCTCACTCGGATGGCAACTGTCAACGGTGTTCCGTTGACCGAACTTCTGCCCGCAGAGAAAATCGACGCGATGGTGGAAAGAACCAAGAATGGCGGCGCCGAGATCGTCAAACTTCTGAAGAGCGGTAGCGCCTACTATGCCCCTGGCGCATCCGTAACGCACATGGTCGAAGCGATCCTGAGAGACAAGAACCGCTTGTTGCCATGCGCAGTCCTTCCTGAAGGTCAGTACGGACTCAAGGATGTCTATGTCGGTCTACCTGCAGTCCTCGGCAAAGAGGGCGTCAAGAGGATCGTCGAGATTAAGCTGAATAGTGACGAAGAAGCGGCTCTCAAAAGTTCGGCACAGTCGATCAAAGAGAACATCGACCTGATGAACGAGCTGCTTGTGGCTGTTTAGTCAGCTTTGTTTTATAAGCCGATTGCTTAAACGGACTTTATGGCGCGGATGGTGCTCCCCTGGGGCATCATCCGCCTATAGCAAGCGATTATTGCGAAATTGGTAGAGAATAACGTGCATGACGAAAACTGTGAGGTCGGTATGACAGTATAATGACCTCTTTATATGTCATCTGATCTCCGACAAAATCCAGATTCGAGCCAATATGCAAAACAAAAAAAGTTCAAAACCCTTCCGCCGCCCACGACTTGCACTCTCTATCCCTTTGGCGCTGATAGCCGTGGCCAGCCTTTGCTTGACTGATTTCAATGTCGCCAGAGCATCATCGCTATTCCCAGCCTCCACTGGTTCGACTCCCACAGGGGATCCGGCGACGGAGAAACAATTGGAGCTGGAGATTGAGACTCTCCTTAAAGAGATCGAAACCCAATGGAACAATCACGATCTTGAAAACGTGATGAAGTACTACGACGACCATTATGTGAACAACGATGGTCTCGACAAAAAAGCGGTGCGCGAGCTTACCAAGGATTTCTGGAAGACGTATCCTGATTCCAAGTCCAGCTCCAAGACGAGAAGCATCCGTATAGAAGGCAAGTTTGCCACGGTCGAGTCGCAAGATAAAGCCGAGGGAAGTACAGAGCAGGAGCTTGCTGCCGTTTCCTCGAAGGGATTTCTCACCTCCATATCGGAAGGACAGCTCTATCTCAAGAAGATGGGCCAGGATTGGAAAATCATCGGTGATCGCATCGACTATGAAAAGGTAACTCTCGCGTTTGGGCTCTCGAAGGACTTGAAAGCTTCGTTTGAGGCACCGCAACAAGTTAAGTCGGGGCAGGAGTATGCAGCGAAACTATCAGTCGACCTGCCACCGGATTTGATAGCAGTCGGATCGATTACGAACGAGCCGCTCACCTATCCGCAGGGCCCTCACAAAGACAATTGGCGTCAAATCGAAAACCAGATGCTGGAACGGATAATTCACGCCAACAAGAACAATTACAACGAGTTGTTGATGGCAACTATCGGTATTACCGATGGTTCGCGAAAGAATTTGCGCGGACTAACATATTTGACTCGCAGGCTGAATGTGGTGCCCGAGGCCGTGCAGCTGCCCGAGAAGATCGTTACCGACGACACGACCGCCACCTCGATGCTGGACAGCATGAGAGATGCCGAACCGGATGATACCAGGGGCGAACCGGATGCGAGCAGTCCGGATGACTCCTCCGAGTCCGGAGCCGATTCCAGCAGCACCGATTCGGACCCGAGTAAAACAGACTCTGATTCGACCAAGTCCGATCCGGAATCCACTCCTTCTGATTCAGATTCGAGCACCGATTCAAATAAGACTGACACAGATTCAGGCAAGTCCGACTTCGACTCGAAAAAGAAAGACCTTGATTCAGGCAGCACTGACTCTGATGCAGGCAAATCTGACTCAGATTCTTCCAAGCCGAAGTCAGACTCTGGTGCGTCGGACTCAGATTCTAAAAAGACGGATCTAGACGCGGGCAAGTCTGATAGCGACTCGAAGAAGACCGATCTGGATTCGAGCAAGTCTGACAGCGATGCGAAAAAAACTGGCTCCGAGGGTGGTGACAAACCGTCCGGCGAAAAAAACTCGGGCGATGATAAGTAGGTGCACTCTGGCATCGAGATCGCAAAGGAACGCCTGGAGCGCCGTCTGACATGCTAAATAACGCCAGTGTCAGCAAGAATCGAGCCGGCGCAGTGGTGGTAATTGTCGTATCGCTTCTTCTCACGTTCGTCGCCGATCAAGCAGCAAAGACTTGGGCTCTGGAAAACCTCACCTATCGCCAATCGAGCGCGTTCCTGCCTGGATTCTTGAAGCTCACGCTTACCCATAATACCGGCGCCGCTTTCTCCGTTGGTCGAGACTATGGCAGTCTCATGGGCATCATGGCTGGGGTTCTCACCCTCGTCATCGTGATCTGGGCAATCAAACGAATAAAATCGGACCAGCCTCCGATACTGCCGGAACAAGTAGGCATCGGCTTCTTGATTGGTGGTGCATGTGGAAATCTTTTCGATCGAGTTATACGCGGTCGAGTGACAGATTTTCTCGAGTTCGATTTCATGGATTTTCCAGTCTTTAATGTCGCGGACGCCATGATTGATGTGGGTATCGGCCTCATCATCATCGCAATGCTAGTTGTAAGCCGCGCAGAAAAAGCGCAAAGGCGAGATGATGGTGAAACGACAACCGCTCAATAAAGCCAGCCGCAGGCGGCTACAGGTGACGCACGTGGCAATTAAATTGAAATGCTCGCAGCCTCCATCACACATTTTCGCGGTGACAAAGAACAACTTCCGCCAGCCCCTGGATGGAGAGATGCTCCGGTGGAGAACGACGACCTAAAAACGATCGAGCTGGTCTTTGATGCCGAGACCGCTTCGGCGACGAGAGTCGATCAGTTCATCTCTCTATCCGTCGACTCGATCAGCCGTGCCCAGGCACAACGATTGATCGATGAAGATTCAGTCTCCATCAATGGAAAATCGGCCAAATCCTCCCAGAAATTACGGCACGGGGACCGCGTTTCGCTACGCATATTGGCGCCCAAGCAATTGACCTTGGAGCCGGAAGATATACCACTAAATGTGGTGCATGAGGACGAACATCTGATCGTCGTCTACAAGCCTGCCGGCATGGTAACGCATCCAGGAGCAGGTGTTTCCAGCGGTACTCTCGTCAATGCACTATTGCACCACTGCCGGGGTCAACTGGCGGGCATTGGAGGCGTGGAGAGACCGGGTATTGTTCATCGCCTGGACAAAGATACTGCTGGATTGATGGTCGTCGCTAAAGAGGGGGAGGCGCATAAGCTTCTCTCTGAGCAGATTGCTAACCGGGAGGTGCGGCGTCAGTACACGGCACTTTTGGATGGTCAAGGATTGAGCGAGAGCGGTACGGTCGACAGACCGATCGGCAGGCACCCCCTCAACAGAAAACAAATGGCAATCGTCTTGAACGGACGAGACGCCGTGACGCACTATCAGGTACTAGAACGCTTTTTCGGCTTCATTCTTATCGAAGCGCGGCTGCAAACCGGTAGGACTCACCAAATCCGAGTTCATATGTCGAGCCTCGGTTTCCCCGTGGTCGGTGACCTGGTATACAATCGGAGAAAATCCGGAACTGAGAAATTTCGCGGCAAGCTGGGGGTAAACGGGCAATGCTTGTACGCAACTAAGCTGACATTCACCCATCCGATCTCAGGGAAGCTGTTAGAATTTGAGGTTGCGCCTCCGCCAGAGTTTCAACAGGCGCTAAGTTTGCTTAAGAGGTGAGCTGTGCAACGGTACGGATTGATCGGTGTTTCCGCGGTAATGGGACTCGTAGTCCTGGTCGTCTGTGTGCTTAACGGCGCATCCGCAGCCGTCAATTTATTTGGGCAGTCTGTAACAGCTCCGCTGGGAGTTTTCTTGTTCGCTACTTTCGCGCTCGGATACTTCTCGAGCTTGTCCCTGTGGTCTATAAAGATGAGCAAGTCGCGCATCTCCGATGTAAAAATGGTCCAATGGGAAAAACAAGACGAGAAGCTTGAGAAGGAGATCCGCTCCGATCGAGAGAAACAGCTGGAAGCCAAAATCGAGACTCTGGAAACAGCATTGCGTGCGGCATTGCAAAAGAAAAAATAAAGTCGAGTCAAGTAGAAGTCTTGCTACTCGCTAGGTCCGTTCTTGAAATCAGACGCTTTTAAGCCGTCGACGAATTTCTTGAACTCCTTCGCTTCCTCTTCGTCTTTTTCGAAATCCGCAGGAATAGTTCCATCTGCGACGACCTGTGCTGAGACGAAGATAGGTGCTTTGGCCCTTAACGCCAACGCGATTGCGTCGGAAGGACGAGAGTCTATAGCTTTTGCGTTGTCTAACCGCTTGTCGCCAATGACAAGGCGAATGGTAGCAAAGTATGTATTTGAGGAAAGCTCGTTGATTTCGATTCGATCGACTTTGTAGCCAAGTGCGCTGATTACGTTTAGTAAAAGGTCATGAGTCATCGGTCGTTCTGGCTTGAAATTGTCAAGCGCTCGACTGATAGCATTGGCTTCTGCCATACCGATCCAGATTGGCAATGCTCTGCGTTTGGTCTCGTCGTTGAGTACTACAATCGGATGACCGTTTCGTGCGTCCAAGGCAATTCCGGCTACATGCATCTCGATCATCGTAGTGCTTCCATCAACTTCATATCAAACCGGTACTGCTTCCTCTTGACCAACTTATGCAACTCCTGGCATTGACTTACTTTCAATACATTTTACGTTACAATCGTAAATGCTTGCCACCCTTTCCTTATTCCCTCAAGTGCCTGAATTTATTTGTATTGAAGATAAATTCTTGCCTCTGAAATCTCTCAAACCTTGTTAAACAGCGGGATTTGCCACACTTCTGTTATAGCACTCGATCCGTCCATTCGTCTATAAAGGCTGATAGATGGCTGATTTATCGAGTGCTGCTCGCTCATGTCGAAACTTAAAAACTATTGCGTTGGTCCTTTGACCAATTGACCGGAAGTTGGCATAATCTCCGTTAGTGGCAGGCCCCCACAGTCAGTCCGGATGGCGGAACTGGTAGACGCGCACGGTTGAGGGCCGTGTGGTTAACTCCATGAGGGTTCAAGTCCCTCTCCGGACACTTTCCTGTCTACAATTGAATAACGAATCCGACGCATATACACTGATTGAATCGTGTATATGCGTTTTCTTATCTTGCTAACGCTGCACTTTTTGCACTGCTTGGGTACGATTAATTCGAGGTGCCACTTAGCTTGTCGAGAGGCTGCGACGTGGACACCCGCTTGATGGGCTGGACTTCCTTGCAGGAGCCGCCTATATGCTCATTAGCTTGAAATCATAGCGCTTAGAAATGGAGTCAATGCATGCTTACGATCAGAAGAGCAGAATGGCCACACACAATAGATGACATCCTGAAGTCCTTGGAAGGCGTCTGGGGTGTCGTTGGCGCCAAGGGAATCAATGGCAACTTGTACCGCATCGAAAAGAGCCTGAAAGAGCCTTTTACCTACACGGTCATTCAATATGAAGGTGAGAGTGAGGTTGACATCGTCTCGCGCCAAGAGTTTCAAAGCGATCAGCGAGAAGCAGCGGTTAACATGTTTGCCAAAGCAATTGGATTTGAGATACCTTGAGCGCTAAACCGTGAATGTCAAGTGGGGCGCTTGTCATTCGTCCTCTAACATTTGCCTGTAGGCAGGATGTATAACAACCAGATTTGTTTCCAAGACGTGCGCTGAAAACCCTCGCCATCAGTGGCGGGAATGGATAGCACCGCCGGTGGGGCGGCCGGACTCTTACAATTTCCCCAAAAGTACGCTTGCAATTCGATATATTTGTGCTATACATATGTATGTGCGACAGGAAGCCAACTATTTTGCAGCGTGCTGGATAAGCCTGTAACTTTGAAGCAGGAACCCAACGTGTCAAAAGCCCGAGGCCTTACCAGGCATGCCTAAGCAGCAACAGAATCCCGGTTATATGGGAATAGTCACCCAGGGCTCGTTATCGACTGGGCTTGAGATGCGTTTGGATGCGGCGAACTCGGTGGAAGACTTGCGAGTCGGGCGTTTTGTTGTCGTCGAGGGGCGCAACTGTCGATTTTTCAGCATGTTGACGGACGTTTCACTGGCGGCGAGCAATCCATCTTTTCTCCTCAACCCTCCCGGCCATGACGAGTTTATTCTCTCTATTCTCTCTGGCGGACCAACCTTCGGAATGGTCAAGCTACAGCCGATGCTGATGCTTGAACGAGAAGGCGGCAAGTCCGAGCTGAGACCGGTGAAGACAATTCCAAATCATTTCTCTCCTGTATTCGAGGCCACCAGCGAAGATTTTGCTCTTGTATTCGGCAAGGAGGACGCAACCGACCACGACAACTTCAACTTCAACATAGGCACGCCATTGAATATGGAGACTCCCGTATGCGTGGATCTTCATCGCTTCATCGAGCGCTCCAACGGAATCTTCGGCAAGTCAGGTACAGGCAAATCGTTCCTCACCAGAATCTTTCTGGCGGGAATTATGAGCAGGGATGTGGCCTCGATTCTGGTCTTCGATATGCACAATGAGTACGGCTGGCAGGCGATGTCGGAGAGCAAGTCGGCGCCCAGGGTGAAAGGGCTGAAGCAGCTCTTCGGCCATAAAGTGGTTGTTTTCAGTCTCGACAGGGAGTCGAGCAAAGCGCGCGGGATACCTGATGCCCACGAGTTGTACATCGGCTACAACCAGATCGAGATTGAGGATCTTGATCTGCTTAAGGTAGAGCTCAATCTTACGGAAGCGGCTCTGGAGAATGCTTACATTGCTAGAGAACGAATGGGGCAAGATTGGATCTCGACACTTCTCGAGATGTCTGGTGAGGAGATCGAGGAGTTTACGCAAAATTTCAAAGGTCATCCCACGGCGCTCAAGACGCTGCAACGAAGGCTGAATACCATCGTCAACAAGACGCCGTATCTGAGACCGAGGGTCAATCACAACTATATCGAAGAGATACTGCGCCACATTCAGGCCGGTCGCCACGTGGTGCTAGAGTTCGGACGCCAGAACAATCTCCTTTCATACATGCTCGCCACCAACATTATCACGCGCAGAATTCACTCCGAATATGTGCAACGTTCTGAGATGTATATCGCCGATCCGAACAACGTACAGCCGCCCAGGAAGCTGATGATCGTCATTGAGGAAGCGCATAAATTCCTTTCTCCGCAAGTAGCAAGGCAAACCATATTCGGTATCATCGCTCGGGAGATGAGAAAGTATTTTGTCACGCTCTTGATTGTGGATCAGAGACCTTCAGGAATCGATCCTGAGGTGATGAGTCAGATCGGGACACGAGTGACAGCCTTGCTCAATGATGACAAGGATATCGACGCCGTCTTCACCGGTGTATCCGGCAGTCAAGCTTTAAGGACCGTACTTTCGCAATTGGATCCCAAACAACAGGCTCTCATTCTCGGATATTCGACACCGATGCCTGTCGTCGTGAAAACACGCTCGTTCGATGAGGAATTCTATCGATCGGTCAGCGAGAACTTCGAGCCGCGAGGAGATGAGCCCAAGAAGGTGCGAGCAGAACGCGCCCGCAAAGAGCTATTTGGCTGAGCTGGTCCGGTTTTTAAGTCAAGTGGCGGAGTCGCTGGACTGCGTTAGCTGTTGTTGTTTCCGGGTCGCAGTTGTGGTGAAATGAAAGGTACACAGAGCTGGGTCGTGGATGCCTAAAGTACCCGAGATTGGACAAGATAACGAATCGCAAGACAACTTCGTCGAGGCTAAGGAACCTAGCGAGCTGATTTTCTGCCTCTTGCTGGCCTCTGCCTATCTTGGGTTGGCAAAGTTTTGTTGGGTGCCTCTGGCTATGACCAACAACTGGAAGTTGGTGGTCAATGTAGAGGGTTTCTTCGTTACCATTGCTCTCGTGGCAATCTTTATCGGCGCTCGACCATATATGGCCCCGTCCAGTTTGCAGTTTTCTTCCAGAGGACTGAAGTACCGCGGACCATACTCGATGCAAAGAAGAACGATTAACTGGGAGCAGATATCTCGCGCATATGTCAGTCCGGAGCTAATT
>CAYTDR010000172.1:0-11103 GCA_964436185.1 uncultured Candidatus Obscuribacterales bacterium
GGTGGGGAAATTTCTACTTCAGTCGTTATACCATTTTCTCAATTCGTATTCTAAGGACAAAGCCAGGTCATCCATCGACCCCAACGGCTCGCTGTCAGCTAGTACAACTTACCTCTGTCAGGAGCCAAATAATCAGGCTTGTCAACGATTAATTATGTTACGGCAGGTACCATCGCAACGGCGTTGTCAGATGGACCTGGAGGCGAATGATATTTATCGGGCGGATGGTCAATCAGTCGAAGCATTCGAGGGTTGAACTTTTTGCTCATCGCTTTTGAACTCAGAATCTTCCTCCCGATTCTGCGACTCGACCTTGTTGCCGCCGTGCTCAAGCACTTCTTTGGGATTGAGCAACTCAGCCCTGACGGTCGTCCAACGCTGCGGCAGACAGTACCTGCATGGTTTGTAGCCAAGCGAAACTGCGTCGCTACGACAGCGGCAATAGACTCTTCTGGTGGTCCGCATTGCCTGTGCGAACGGGCATTTCGATCGATGGAACTTGCATGAGAAGTTGTTGCCGATGTACTTATATTCCGTCGCTTCACCGGCCGACTCGACAGTCTTCTCGTCGATTGATTCCAGCTCTTGTTGAGAACCGACGATGACAACTGGTGCTTGTCCGAAACATGATTGCCAGGTAAAACTGAACCAGGCAATCGAGGATACAAGCCGATCTCTTATCAGAGCAATCGTTGCCGGAAGCCGCGGAAATTCGTCTAGCATAGGGCTTTCCACCGCCTCCGAGCAGAGTTCTGTGAAGCAACCGAACGCTAGCAAAGCGATAGCCAATGCCAGGCTAGCAGCTCGGCTCGGCACGTCTTAAAATTCGAGCGTTTCTCGCGCATGGTCATCGTCCAAGAGCCGAGAGATGCCTCGTCCCAGTTTGCGACGATATCGGAGATTGCTTCGGGGAGCTGTGTTCAGTTAAATTGACTAATCGTCTTTAAGACGGTCCATCCCTTAAGGTATGGCATTTTCTGGCGGTACACAAGGGTGTGTTATGTCGCGAAAATGCATGAACTGGCAAGTACAAAAAGCGATGCAGATAACGTATCAATTCCAGCGCGAAAAAATCCTGCCGATGCTCGCACCGCTCATAACTCCGGTTCGCTCATAATTCCGCTCCGAATATTGTCATTGAAGCAGCGCATCGAGTCCTGCGACAGTGAGTGCAATACTTCCAGCGAAACGACCGCATGACCATACGAACAAGGCACAAACAAGGCTCAATTCAGCGCTCAAGCGCCCTTCGGACGGTCCATCTCGTCACCTGCAGAGACGGTGGTTATCGAGACTGGGTCGTGATACAGTATTTGCCTTATTTCGCGAGGCGCCCAATCTAATGGTATTACCGCTCAACTCCCTGAACCAAAAAGGTCCTGCTCTGCTCACTGATCTCTACGAGTTGACCATGGCTTATGGTTACTGGAAATCCGGCATGATCGATACCGAGGCTGCCTTCACGTTGTCGTTTCGCAAGAATCCGTTCAACGGAGGATTTGCAATTTTCTGTGGGTTGTCCTACCTGCGAGACTATCTGGCCGACCTTCGATTCACCCAGGACGACATCGACTATCTTGCCGAAATCAAGGACCGAAGCGGAAATCAGTTGATGTCATCCGATTTTCTGCGTTACCTGAAGAACTTGCGTTTTGACATCGATGTATTCGCAGTACGAGATGGTTCCGTCGTATTCGCTCAAGAGCCGCTCGTGAGAGTGGTCGGCCCAATTATTCCAGCGCAGATCGTCGAGACAGCTCTGCTCAATCTAATTGGTTTTCCTAGCCTGATTGCGACGAAAGCCGCTCGCGTCAAATTAGCGGCTGGTGTTCAACCGGTCTATGAGTTCGGACTGCGCAGAGCTCAAGGGATGGATGGTGGACTGAGCGCCAGTTTCGCCTCGTATATCGGCGGCTGTGATGGAACATCAAACACCCTGGCGGGAAAAATTTTCAACATTCCGGTCGTGGGGACCCACGCTCACAGTTGGGTGATGTCGCATGAGGACGAGACCGATGCATTCATCAAACTGACTGAAGTGATGCCGGACAATTGCATTCTATTGGTCGACACTTTCGACACTATAGATGGTGTAAAACACGCGATCGTCGCCGGCCGCAAACTGCAAGAGTCGGGGCACAATCTTCTGGGCATCAGACTGGACTCCGGAGACCTTGCCTACCTGAGCGTTCAAGCACGTAAGATGCTCGATGAAGCGGGCTTCTCCAATACCATGATCGTGGCAAGCAATGATCTAGATGAATACATCATCACCTCTCTAAAGGACCAGGGCGCCAAAATAGACGCCTGGGCGGTAGGCACGAAGCTGGTCACAGCAGCGGACAATCCATCGCTTGGAGCGGTCTACAAACTCTCCGCTGTCCGTAATCCGGGCCAGAAATGGCGCTATTGCTTGAAGCTCTCAGAACAAACAGTGAAGATCTCCACACCCGGACATCTACAGGTGCGGCGCTTTATGAAGCAGGACAACGGCTCCGAGATTTTCGCTGCTGATATGGTCTTCGATGAAGTGATTGGTGAGCCGAGCGAGAATCTGATCGTCGATCCGATGGATTTCACTCGCCGGAAGCGATTCTCAAGCAATACACATTACGAAGACCTGCTGAGTCCTGTGATTAAGAATGGCGAGTTGATAGGCGAATACCCCGGACTGGATGCAACGAGAGACTACGTCCAAAGCCAGCTCAAATCGCTTCACCCCAGTATCAAACGCTTGATGAATCCACACCAGTATCCAGTCGGTCTGGAAATGAAATTGCATCAGTTGAAGACTGACCTGATCCTTGAAGCGCGCGGCCACAAAGAGGAAGTGACCAGCGTCGAACGCAAATCTTGATGCGAAGTTTGTTCCGAGTAGACTAGTCTGCTCGGAACAGTAAATGATGATATACACCATTAGGTAATAGCGTCATGTTACCCGCTGTGAAGCGGCATCAACAGCCGATCAAAGCGTTTCAGCAAACACTTCGAAGGCGCTGACATATCTTATAAAGCTCGATTATTTTCTTCGTCTTTCGAAGGACAGGACAGTAGCTTCTGGTCCTGGTTTCATTCTCTTCTCGATGCCGTCCACCCATTCTCTGAGAATTCGCAAGTGCTCCAGTGCACGCGAATTAAGGGCATGTTCGTTAGCTCTCAACTGTCTGTAGTACTTCAACAGAGTGGTGAATAGCCGAAAAGCCGCTTCTGAATCGGTCTTACCATAACAATGAAGTCCAACTTCAGGAACGTGAACAATGCTTCTATCCTTAACTGTCCATACTCTAGCTGTGAGAAGACCATCACTAAATGGAAGAGAGATCTCACGTATCCCAGCAGTATCTGCGGAATTTCCTCTATTCATCAACTTCCTTCTCGTGAGGGGACCGCTCATCATCAGTATTTTTTTCTGAGCTAACTAGAATCGCATCAAGAAAGCTGATACCAGTATAGATCCAATTTCCATCCCGTCCAGCACTGTTCTCGTATTTCGTAATCAACAATTGAAATTATGGTTGTTTAGAATACAAAAAGTATGCGATTGAATATCAGTGGTGATATCACTATGCGAAATTATAAACCGCCGAATCGCCCTTACAGTGCCTGTTTTACAAGGTCCCAAACGTCTTCGGTCAGATTCTCACACTTGTCGACAAAAAACCAATTGACTTCGGGATTCGCGCGAAACCACATTATCTGTTTTCGTGCTAATTGATAATTGTGCGTGACACAGTCGGCGACTGCGTCTTCAAGACTGCACTTTCCTTCGAAGTAGTTGATCATTTGCTTGTAAGTTACAGCATTGAGAAGCGGTTGTGTTTTACCGTACTTCTCAAACAACATGCGAGCTTCCTCGGCGAGCCCGCTGTCTAGCTGTTCTTGCAATCGCAATTCGATGCGTTGTCGCATTACGGATCGATCTTCGAAGTTCAAACCGATCCAAATAACTTTATATGGAAGCTCAATTCGCTGCGCAGCTTGCGAGAACGGCTTGCCTAGCACCCTCGACACCTCGATGGCACGAATCATCCGAAGCCTGTCATTCTCCATAATCTTCTCTAGCGATTTCGGATCGAGACGCTCCAACTCCTTGCGCAAGGCCTGGTTCCCATGTTCCTCAGCAAGTTGTTGCAATTCAGCTCTCAACTCAGGCTGTGGCGGAACCTCCGGGATCGACAACCCCTCCAACAAGGCCCGAGCGTACAGGCCAGTTCCTCCGCATACGATCGGAACTTTCGACTCAGTGTGGAGCCTCTCAATCACCGCTCCAGCCAGCCGGCAGAAGTGCGCAACGGTAAATACTTGATCAGCCTCCACCACATCCATCAAATGATGCTTGATGCCCTGTTGTTCGGAAGGCGTCGGTTTTGCCGTTCCTATATCCATATATTGGTACACGGTGCGAGAGTCGCAGCCGATTATCTCGGTGTTCAGTCGTTTGGCTAACTCGATCGATAGCGCTGTTTTCCCCGACCCCGTCGGACCGACAACCGCTATCACACTTGCCTTCTTGTTCATCCGGGAATAGTCGAAATAAACTCAGAGACGAGCATGCAAATCAACAAACCAATCCAAAATAGATAGACCAGGAACAACACCGGTGGTAATACCATACAAATGACAAGCAGTTTTGAATAGCTGATCGACAATGTGCGATTGAATATGAGCAAGCCCAGAAACAACGTCCACCAGGTCGGAATGGTCGCCAGGGGAAGGAAAGCCGGTCCAAGCACTGATCGGAAGCAGGAGATTGGCGCAAGGAATATGAGTGGTGTAAAGATCCAGCCAGTTACAGAAAGCGCCTGGTTCCACGTGACCGTTCTGCACTGTGAAAACCGGGACAGCAAAACCATAACCGATGCCAGACTGACCCAGAGAATCATGCCGTTGCAGATGGTCGAGAAAACAGAAAAAATGGAGAGCAAGGCTTGCGTTGAACTCACCTTCAGCGCACCGATCACGAGGAATACCAGGAAAACCAAGTTCAAGGCGGGTCCGCGAAGGTCTGAAAAGTGTTCCGGCACAGAGGTTAGAGCCGTGATCATGCTCTTAGGGTGAAACAGCATGCCATAAAATGTCTCGGACCAGCTCGGCATAGCGACAGCCACTGCAACCGGTTCAAACGCCGGTTCGAATGCCTTCTCAGAATCGCCATCGCCCATCGTGTACACCAGCCTTCAGCTACTGCCACATCCAGAGCGGTCGGTTGTAGAACTGCGCCTGCATTGATTTAGGAATCACGCCGCCAAAGATATCATTGGTCTGAGTCTGCGGCACCACAAAGGAGCGTGCCTCCAAAAGTGTCTCGAGAAGACCGCCTGATACTTTGTCATCGACCGGCAGATCGGCTTTCAATTTGTATTTTTCCTTGCATTGTCGCTGGAGCTCTTTCAGGGCATCTTCATGGCTGCCCAGCTCGTCTATCAGCCCGCATGCCTTTGCCTGTCTGCCTGTGTAGATTCTGCCATCAGCAAGCGTTTTCACCCTCTCTACTGGCATTTTGCGCCCGGTGGAAACAGCTTCGACAAACTGACTGTACGAGTCCATGATCATCGCCTGGAGCAATGCTCTCTCTTCGTCGCTCATGGGTCGATAAGGAGAAGCAATATCTTTGAACTGTCCTGACTTGACCACGACAGCCTGTACGCCGACTTTGTCCGCCAACCCCTTCAGATTCATTGTGTTCATAATCACACCAATCGACCCGGTCAGACTTCCCGGGTTGGCGTAGATTTTCGGAGTTGCGCAGGCGATGTAGTATCCGCCCGATGCAGCGATGTCTCCCATGGACGTGACCACTGGTTTCTTGGCTGCCAGTTCGGTGACGGCTTCGTTGATCTCCTGTGATGCAGCCACAGTGCCGCCAGGCGAGTTGATACGCAACAGAACGCCTTTGATCTTGTCGTCTTTGATCGCCTTGCGAATTTTCTTCATGGTGCTCTGAGTGGTGCCGGTCAGAGACAAAACGCTCTCTTCATCCCGGTCCATAATCATTCCGGTGAGGAAGATGACTTTGATCTTGCCTCTCAAGAGACTCAGAGAGCCACTACCGTCGCCCTTATCATCACGAAGAAGTTGTTTCGAATAGATTCCGACAGGAACCGACAGCAGACAGAGACCGACAATCAGCCAGGTCAACCAACTCTTTTTTTTCTCTCCTGCCATTTACAGTCTATCTTTCCGGAACTTAGTTCCACTGTTGGGGTGGCACCTGAAAATCGAGAACGTCTCTCAGCTCAGATTGGGGCGTGGCATCGCCCTACAACTGTTGCTGCATGTTATCACGCCCAGCTAGCCCCGTGGCACCTTGAGCATCCCCCGGTCTGATGAATAGCTCAGGATGCAATTTCTTGAACTCATCGTCGATATCTTTATCTAGTTTCACGACCGCATCAGCACCAGCAAGGTCAACTAGCTGTTGTCTGAATTTGTTCAACGAAGCGCCTTCTTTATCCAGCTCGCGTTCTGCCTTTCGCAAGGTGTAGTTCATCTCCACCTGCTCCGCTGCGCTCTTGTCGCCGCCCGCGTCTTTTACCATCGCCTTGAGGTCTTCAAAGTCGCTGTTGGCCTTGTAGACATGAGTGTGTTGGCCTTTGTAGTTACGATAAGACTCGACAAGGTGATCGGCCGTTTGCCTGATCATTTTGAAGAGCATGATGCATTCGGTTTCGCTCAAACGGGCTTTCTTAGCATTCTTTGAGTCTTGCAGCGAAAGGAGTTGTCCCATCGTCGACATTCCGATGCCCTGTCCAAGCTGTCCGCCAACTCCTGGAGCAACAGTTCCCAGAGCCATCATGCCGCCCATCATTGCGGTGCTCAAGGTACGCATCATGAAGGTCGTTACCTTAGCATGATCGCTTGCCGGCATGAGTTTTTGCAACACGAAGTTGATGTCGGGAGATCTTGCCAGAGTCGATTCCCAGAGATTAGTAAGCTGTTTGCGCTCGAGTTCTCGTTGGAGATCCATTTTCCCTTCTGACTCGGACATCGAGTCTACGAGAGGAAGTGGAGCAGCATTTACGGACTGAGCCTGATCGCTCAACTTGCCGCCCATGCCTTTGAATTTCTCTGCCTTGCTTCCCTTAACCGATGTTGGAGCCAGCAGATTGTCGTTGCCTGACAGCGGGCCTTTTGGAATAAATGTAGTTGTTGTTACACTGGCGTTCAACGTCCCATCAGGAGCTTGCGGTTGGCCTTGCTGCCCCCGCGCTTGCTGTTGCTGTCCGTTTGATTCACCATTTAGTGTTAACGGAGCCAGGCTGAAACTGCTGGGACTGGCACTAGCGACGACGTTGGTCTCTTCTTCAGACGCGACCTCTTCTTCGCCTTTTTTCCTCTTGCGAGGTTTCTTCTCTTTCTTCTTTTTCTTCTTCTTAGATGATTCGTCGTCGGACGAACCGGCACCTAGTTGGTCAAACTGCGGGGCTAAAGCTGTTTCTAGGTCCAACTTCTCATTGGCTGGAAGTTGAAATCCCGGATCGCGTCCACGACAAAAAGCTGATGGAGATGCGACCGTCAAACAGAGAAAAGCGCTGACCAGGAACCTGCCAGGTTTCGATCCAGTGGTGTGGAACCTCATTGAGAGCACCCTTGTTATGTGTTACTAGCTATTGAAAAACTCTTCGCGAAAGGAGGAGTCTTAAGAAGCACCTGAACAAGCAAATGTTCCGCTAAGACCCAGAACTATACCACGCGTTGATCTCTTTGAAAGTTACCTTTTGCCAATCTCTGGGATTGGTTGCGGCGCACGGCTGGATGGGCGTTAAACGAACTTAACTCCTCCGTCCACCCGCAACCGCCATTATGAGACATAGTAGGAGTGCCAACGGTGTAACGATCTGGTCGATCCAGAACCATGCAGGCATTGCCACACCAGCCCAGGCTGCATTTGCATTTACTAGAAAGAAAGCCTTGGCAATGAGACCGACGATAGCGCAGGCGACCGTGATCATGACCGGACCTTGAGCTCGCGGTCCTGGCGCCTGGTTCATATCTCGTCTGTTCGGAAGAGTCGAGCGGTCCTCCTCTTCATCGTCTTCCCATGAGTCCGATTGCGAACCACCACCGCCGAGAAGCGGGGATACCATCCTTCTATCTTTACGCCTTCGATCTGTTTTTGGATTCCTTCGCTCCTCAATTTCGAGCTCGTCAGGCTCCTGTTCTATGCGACCAAGTCCCATATTGTGACTAGTGAGACTGCGCGTCTCCTCAAAAGGAAGCGGTGGAACGAAATCAACCACATCGGGGTTGGTTCGACCCAGCCCGGCTGGCTCCGAATGTGTTCCTTCTATAGATGAACCTTGTTCCTTATTTATATGAGGTCGCTCGAGCACAACCTCGTGAGGTGCACTTTCCGTCTCAGAGAAGGGACGGTCCACATTGGTATCCGACAGCGGGGTGCCGAACGGTTGGCGGTTGGAGCTCAGCAAGCGTTCCGGCGGGGGCTCTTGTTGGCGAAATTCAGGCGGTGGCGAGGAAGGCTGACCGGGCGGATGCAGTTGAGATTGAACGTACGGCAAGCCATCCACGGGATGAGAAGGCACTCCGAATTCTATCGGCAGGTGTCCCAAAGCATCGAGGCTGGGTCCGGAGAAACTCGGGGGTGCCGAGGGTGACGCTGACTGGTGCCCCGTATAGCCTGCCGCCTCTTCGAGGGGCTGAAAATTAGGAGACTGAAAGTCCGGCGGCGCCTGGAAGTTCGGCGGTGACTGAAAGTCTGGTGGTGACTGGAACTCCGGAAGAGATTGGAAATTGGGAGGGGTCTGGAAGCTGGGAGGTGACTGAAAGTCAGGAGGTGATTGAAACTCCGGTGGTCTCTGAATTGGTGCTCCCGGCTCCGGTGGCGGAGATATGTTGATCCCCTGATGAAGAGGACCATCCAATAATGGTGGCGCCGGAGGAGCTGATGGTATCTGCGGCAAAGGAGGCGCGAGCGCTTCATCCGGCAGAGGCGGAGATAGCCCATCATGAGGGAACGGTGACCCGATTGCCGGCGGTGGCGATGATTCTGCTGGCAAAGGCGGTTGTAATCTTGGTGGCGGCGACAGGCTTGGTGCGCTGCCTAAATCTGGTAAGGACAAATCCGCAAGACTTGGCTGCGGCGGGAGAAAATTCCGTGGGGGCTCAGCTTGACTGCTGGGGTGCGTAGGGGGCTGGAGAAAAGACTCAGGAGCGGGAGGAAAACCGGCAGACTGATGCTCCGTTTTATGGACCTGTACTCCTTGCGGTGCATTCATCTCCTGACTGGGAGAACCATGACGATCCAGGACATTGCGACGTTTTGACATAGCACCGAGTAGCGGAGATCTCAATACTGGTTGATTTTCATCGTCAACGTCATCTGCGCCATCATCTTCGTCATACTCATCAGCGCCACCCAACATCGGTGAGTGCAACTTGCGAGCCGGACTGAAGGGACGCTTCGCCCCTCGCGGCAACTCATCATCATCTTCATAGTCTCCGCCACCGCCAAGAATCGGCGAGTGAAGTTTTGGTTTACCTGCCGGTCTGCCGCCGGTTCGATGGTCTTCATGATCGTCGTCATAGCTCACTCCGCCTCCGCCACCGCCTAGCATTGGGGAATGAAGCTTGGGCTTGCCGGCCTGCCTGCCGCCGGTTCTATGGTCTTCATGATCGTCGTCATAGCTCACCCCACCTCCGCCACCGCCCAGCATGGGGGAATGAAGCTTGGGTTTGCCTGCCGGTCTGCCGCCAGTTCTGTGTGAGTCATCTACAGGATCATCGTCGTAACTTACGCCGCCTCCACCTCCGCCCAGCATGGGGGAATGAAGCTTCGGTTTGCCTGCCGGTCTTCCACCCGTTCTATGCGAGTCTTCCATCGGCTCTTCCTCGTCTCCATCCAACATGGGTGAATGCAGTCGTTGTTTTCCCTGCCGGGGAGAATGCTGTCCCCTGGGAGCCTCGTCATCATCATAATGGCGAGTGGAGTCTCCTAATAATGGAGAACGAAAGCCACCTTTTTTCTTAGGTTCTCCACTGGGTGGGGGAGAACCGTAGGAACCCGGCGCATCATCGTCATCATCGTCACCCAGAAGCGGAGATCGCAGACGACCACCCTTCGGTTTTCCCGACGAGCCGAGCATGGGAGAACGGAGACCGCCTGGTTTTACTTCCGGAGAATCATCGTCGTCGTCATCGTAATCCATACCGCCGTCGTCATCACCACCTAGAAGGGGCGAGCGCAGGAGGTGTTTCCTCGGCGCGGGATGCCCAACTCCCGGATTGGGAATTTCTTCTTCATAGGTACGAGGTGCAGGGGCGCCTCTCAATTTGGACATCTGAGGCTTTTCATAGCCGGCGGCATATGAAGGATCATCGGCGGCATCAGCACCACCCCCGCCACCGAGCATCGGTGAATGCAGTTTAAGACGGGCTGGTTTGTTAGTAAAAGAAGGAGGTGCCTGGTCGTCCATCAAATCATCCACACCACCACCGTCCTTGGAGATCGATGGTCCGAAACGCTGTCCACACTCTGCACAGAACAAGGCCGTTTCTTCATTCATCACCTGGCAGATTGGACACTCAATCACGGGCTTATCCTCTATTAGTCAAAAAAGCTGGGGTTCTACTTAAATCTTAGTTGAACTTAGAACTCTGTATTTAGTTTAATTCAATAATGGCCACTTGGCTAAAGCTTGCCTGACATTTGCCCCTGCGCTTGCAACATTCTGTGTCTTGTCCACATCTATGGTGTTCACGCTCGGCATTTGAATTCAATTCCTAGAACAAGCTAATTTCGCCTTTATCGCGCCCATGTTAGACTGACGCCCTGGTCCACTTGACTGCTTGAAGGCTTAATCTTGTCAAGCCAGTGGTTTTGATAAGCTGGCTCTCCACGATTTTTGTAGATTTTGTAGAACCCTAACCGGGAGAAAAATGATGCATCGGATTGGAAGATCTTTGGTTGCTACGACTTTGTCAGCGACGTTCATGTTTGCGACGATGCCGTTGCCCGCTGAGGCTCAAAAAGAACAATTGAACTTTAAAATCTACAATCCAGATGGCGATGGCGGTGCCAAACAACAGGCCCCCGCAGCCAAGGCGGCCAGTGCTGCCGCTCCTAACTATTTCTCCGTGCCGATG
>CAYTDR010000173.1:0-7818 GCA_964436185.1 uncultured Candidatus Obscuribacterales bacterium
GGCCAGGCGGAACATCGTAGTGAACTCGTCCTCACTGAAGAGAAAGGAAGGTATTTGATGGGGGACCACAATGGCTTTGAAAGGTCCGGTAATAGCGCTGCAAATGGTCATCTTTCTCGCTACCGGCTCAAACGAGAAGATCTTCGAGAAGAGCTCTTGATCTTCCATTGATACAGATCCAACCGACGACCAGAGCACAAGGCGGCCCAAACGCCAAAGTTTGAAACCGTTGGCATTGAATTCGACGCCACCACATGCGATTCTGACCGTATGCAGCATTCCAACGAAAAATACAAACCAGGTCACTAGAGCAGTGGTCCAGCATCCGATCAGCTTCAACATCCACTCACTGGCGGAGAGTGCTCCAGGCAAGAGGGCGAATGCGTCCGGTATGGACAGAATAGTGGCGATAACCACAGACGTGCGAAGACCCAGATTTGCTAGTGCCTTGGGGCAATAGCGAAACACTCTCTTCCTTTCTGCGGTCGCAGATTCGTGCTCCTTCAACTGCTCCATCCCACCAATGCCATTGACTTCCATCACAACAAATAACTGGGCAACAAAATATGACTACCTGGAAACTGACCCCTTCCCCTTAGATTAAACACCTGGTAGATTTAATGTTCCACCAGGTTGGCATAGAAGCCATAAGCTTGCGTGCTTCTATATAGTGCCCCGGGTAGTTGTGAGAGGAACCCCTCGACGATTACCAGGCAATCGGGAGTAGGAGTATTCAGTTGCCAGGATCACATAATGGCAGAATCTAAATCTTCAATGTTGCAAACACATTCACCATTTACGAGAAAAAGAGAATCGTGAGAGTGTTTTCAGATACTATGTTAAAGATTCACTGGTGCTGAAATTTCAAAAATGGCGTGACGAATGACGGGGGGTCTAAAAAACCGTGACTAGTGCAAATGAGGTTACTTCCTTAAAGATTTTGATCATCGAAGATGATGTAAACATCGCTCGCCTGATCGAACTCGAGTTAGGATACGAGGGATATCAAGTCTCTGTAGCCCATGAGGGTAATCAAGGACTGGATTTGTTCAAAAGGGAGCAGCCTGATCTCGTTCTCCTAGATGTCATGCTTCCAGGGCTGGATGGCGTTGAAGTATGCAAACGCTTGAGAGCCATGTCGAAAGTGCCGGTGATCATGCTCACCGCCAAAGATGGCGTTCAAGACAGAGTTGTCGGACTGGATAGCGGTGCCGATGACTATCTGACCAAACCCTTTGCAACAGAAGAACTTCTGGCAAGAATCCGCGCCGTAATGAGACGCAAACCTCAAGAAGGCATTCTGACTTATGCCGATTTGTGGATGGATCAGCTCAACCGCGTAGTCAAGCGTGGCGAGCGTCAACTGGATTTGAGAGCGAAGGAGTTCGATCTCCTGCGACTCTTCATGCAATACCCTGAACAGGTTTTGTCCAGAGAGTTCATTTTCGACAAAGTTTGGGGCTATGACTTTATCGGCGAATCAAATGTAATCGAAGTGTATATCCGATATCTCCGCTCGAAACTGGAAGACGGCAATCAAAAACGCCTGATCCAGACCGTTCGCGGTGAAGGATACGTATTGAGAGAAGAAGAACCTTCCCGTTAGGTCGTCTCCCCCATCGACCAAGAAATAACTAGGAACGAAGGTTCTCTGGCACCCTGACTCTGTATTGCAGCAGGTGACGTTCGTCATGCGTCACCCGATGCGATATCAGTGCCGTGCTCGAATTGATTGGGTGGTTTGATTTCGCACCAGCAACAGCATCAGCCATCACCGACGATCATCGAGATCACGCCACTCTACAACCGACTCAGAGAAGGTTGTGCAGGATTCTTGCTTGCACTTCCGGGTCGAGCATCCGCAATGTTTTCAAGGCGCGAAAACGAACGTAAGGGTTTTCGTCTTGAGACAATTTCATCAGAAGCTCTTCCGGCATGTGTGGATTCTCCGCTACACCAAAACGCACGTCGACAGCAGTATCATCAGCCAACTGCAATAAAATATCTTCGGCAGTGTTTTGGTTTTCCGCCACAACCAGCCGCACTTCGGTGCTTTCGTCCATCGAAAGCTTCTGAAGCAGCTCTTTAGGAGTCTTAGGATTACCCGCTATACACCGACGCACCAACTCACAGTCGTCGTCGGCCAAACGCGCAAGAACACTCAAGGGCGTATTCGGATTGCCTGCGACGACGCGCCGAACGTGCAAAATATCACTGTCTGTGTTGTTCAACATGCGTGTTATTCATGATCCGGCTGCAAGAGAGAAGAAGGTCGCTGGTTTATTTAGTTACCCTGGTTAGAACAAGAGAGAAGAGAAGGGTTTCGGCGGAGCTCTTCCAGGTTGGCTGGCTTCGCGGATAGTTGCAAAGCGTTTATATAGTTATTTACCCAAAGAAGGCGAGCCAATCACAGGGTCAGCTGTAGGCACTGACAAAAACCAGTCGGCATGCTGGTTCCAGCAGCTGCGATCGATGATCGATGTTTCTGCGATGAAGATTCGCTCGCTGTTTAATAGCTTTGACAATATCGCACAAGAAGTTCAGTGGGGATTTCCCCATGACAACTATCTCATACTTCACTCTTTGCTACTTGTAGCTATTGTCATTACCCCCTTGTAACGTTATGATAAGCAGGCTAATAAGCTACTCATATGAATGACAGTCTCCATCACTGTCTTGAAGGAATCCAGCAGAGGTCCTGTAAGAATGACACCACTCCAGACATTAACACCACCCACTTATGTGAAAGAGGACGACATCGTATACGTTTCAGAGTCAGGCACATGGAAAGTCAGTATGCCAGCCTCTCTCACAGCTCACAAAAGCGAATTAGAGCACCTTATCAATAAGGTTTTTGCCAATCGATTAGATTCGGAAGACAACATCGCGCTTGCGAAGCAGATGTCTATCAACTGGTGCGTGTCCAAGTGCAAACAGGTCGGACTGCCGCCAGACGAATGTCTAGAAGTCTTCGCCAATGGTGCCTATTAAAGTAACACGGTGCAATCTCTAAGTAGTTGCTTCCGGTCCGTTCTCTTCTATATCCGGAGTTTCGGGTTCCACAATCGGGCTCACAGAGACGACTTGATCGTCTTCGGCGAGTTGTTGAATGCGAACTCCGGTAGCCATTCGGCCCTGGCAACTGATATCTGATACTTGCTGCCGGACAACGATACCATTGGCAGTGGCGATGACAACCTGATCACCAGGCTCGACGACACTTAAGCAGGCAAGTTTGGAATTCGGACTCTTGAACTTCGTTCCGATAATGCCCACACCGCCACGGCCTTGCTGCCGGAACTCACCAATCTTCACGCGTTTGCCGTAACCATCGTTGGTTATGACCAGCACATGTGAACTCTCTTTTGGTTCGATCGAATCGAAGCCGACAATCTTGTCGGTTTCTCTCAATGTGATTGCGCGCACACCACGTGCAGTGCGTCCCATTGGTCGCAGCTCATCTTCGGCATAACGAATGCACATACCGTTGCTGGTCCCGATGATGACATCGGCCTTACCACCTGATGCTCTCACCCAACCCAGTTCATCACCGTCATTCAAAGTTATGGCGATGATTCCACTACGTCTGATGTTCCCAAACTCAGACATAGCAACCTTCTTGATGTACGCATTTTCGGTCAACATGATCAGGAATGCGTCATCTCTAAAGTCTGCAACAGGGATGACCGCAGTAACGAACTCATCCTGCTTGACCGGCACGAGATTAACGAGAGCCAGTCCGCGAGCGCTTCTTCCACCCTCAGGCAGGTTCATTACCTCGAGCGGATAAACCTGCCCGCGGTTGGTGAACACGAGAAGCAGATCGTGCATCTTGGTGACGAAGAAGTGATGAAGCTCATCTTCCTCACGCGTTTTCATACCGGTCACGCCACGAGTGTTACGTTTCTGCCGTTTGAACGTATCGAGCGCGATGCGTTTGATGTAGTTCTGGTTGGTGATGAACACCGCCATAGGCTCGTTAGCTGTCAAATCTTTTGCTGACAGCTCGGTATCCACACCACCTTCGATGCGCGTCTTGCGTTCATCACCGAATTTGTCACGAATAAAGACCAGCTCAGTCTTGATTATGTCCAGAACGCGCTGGCGATCGGCGAGAATCGCCTTGTAATCGGTGATTTTCGCCTGCAGATCGTCGTATTCTTTCTGGATTTTGTCACGTTCCAATCCTGTCAGGCGGCGTAACTGCATTTCCAGAATGGCGTTGGACTGAGGCTCGTCCAGTCCGAATTTTTCCATCAAGCCCGCTCGCGCCTCGGCCGTTGATGAGGCAGCACGAATGATACGAATAACCTCTTCGATATTCTCGAGTGCCTTCAGGTAGCCTTCGAGAATATGAGCGCGCTCTTCAGCCTTCTTCAGTAGATATCTGGTTCTTCTCGTCACCACCTCGATGCGGTGATCGATGAACTCTTGCAGCAGATCGGAGAGTTGCAGAGTGGCAGGTTGCAATACCGACTCGCCAGAGCTTCTGCGCACGCTCTTCAGAGCGAGCGTGTTAACGGCGAACGACTGTTGTAGTTGTGTGTATTTGTATACGTTATTGAGGACGACTTCCGGATGCGCATCTCTCTTTAACTCGATGACCACCCTCAGTCCCGTTCTATCGGTTTCGTCGTTGACATCACTGATACCGGTCAACTTTTCAGCGCGAACCAGATCAGCGACCCGTTTGGTAAAAGCTTCCGGTCCTACTAAATATGGAAGCGATGTGATCACGATTGCCATTCGGGTTTGCCGCCCAGTGCTGCTAGGCAGTTGCTCGATTGCGGCATCTCCTCGCTGCAGGATAGATCCGCGGCCGGTGGTGAAGGCCTCTTCGATTCCCTCTCCACCAATAATGCTACCGCCCGAAGGAAAGTCCGGACCCTTAACCCATTGCATGAGTTCTTTAGATGTCAGCTCCGGATTGTCAATCTTCGCGATTACACCGTTGACTACTTCGGTCAGATTGTGTGGCGGAATGTTGGTAGCCATCCCCACGGCAATGCCGGCGGAACCGTTCAAAAGAAGGGCTGGTACTTTGGATGGCAGAACTACTGGCTCTTCGCGACTTTCATCGAAGTTCGGACGCATGTCGACGGTTTCAGCATCGATATCGGCCAGCATCTCCATGGATATACCAGCCAGTCGAGCCTCGGTATAACGCATCGCAGCAGGTGGATTATCCAGATCGCCAAAATTGCCATGGCCGTCTACAAGCGGGTAGCGACTCGAGTCGGGCTGCGCCAGACGAACAAGCGCCTCATAGATAGCAGAGTCGCCATGAGGGTGATAATTACCCATGACCTCTCCAACCGTCTTGGCTGACTTGCGATAGCGCTCTGTCGGTGCCAGATTCTGCTCGTACATGCCGTAAATAATGCGGCGGTGAACGGGCTTCAAACCGTCTCTGACATCTGGTATGGCGCGACTGACTATGACGGACATGGCATAGTCAATAAAGGACCGGCGCATTTCCTCGCGTAGCTCAATCGCTACAATCCGCTCTCCGGAACTACCTGTTGGGCTCACTTAGTGCAACTCCTGACATGGGAGCAATCGGCTAGATTGCTCCTCAAAACCACTCGCCGGTCAGTATAACATGTCTACTCAATGTAGCTCGTGAAGCGGGTTTCAGCCAGTTCAAAAATTAGAAGTTACATCTGCATCTTTCGCATTCAAAAATCTGCCTTGGCTTGCGGCAAAAGTGCTATCAGCCTTTTAGCCGTCCTATAGAACGTGGAACTGATGAGATCACTTCGTAAACAACTGTTCTACTACGCTAATTTTTTCGCAGATACGCGCTGCATATACGTCTGGCTATTCCTGGCGTGCGCCAGCCTGTCTGTGACCATATCCGGCTGCAGCCCCAAACCCAAGGCGACAGATGCACAGAAAGGCGCGGCCCAGGCAGTGCCGCGTGTCGATGTTGTGACGGCGCGGGGTGAAGAAGTAAAAGTTTATCGCGAGGTTCCAGCCCAAACCTACGCCAGAAGTCAGGTAGACGTACGTGGACGTGTCGACGGCTACATTGAGCAATGGCTGTTTAAACCTGGACAGACGGTGAAAGCCGGACAAGTACTTTACATGCTGGATGCGCGGCCCTTCCGGGCCCAACTGGCGGAGGCGGAGGGCAAGCTGCAGGAAGCTCAAGCCGACCTGGCGTTTGCGGAGAATCAGGTATCGCTCCTGGAAGCGCAAGCAAACCTCGCTAACGCCACAGCCGCGCGTGTCAAAGCATCAAAAGATTACAAGCGATACAAGGAGCTGGTAGACGAGGGCGCCATCTCTCGCCAGGACTTTGATACTGCCACGGCCAACCTGGCTACGGCAGACGCTACCGTGAAGGCTCGCAAAGCCGCTGTCGAGCAAGCACAAGTGAGCACCAAAACCCAGGTCCAGAGCGCCAAAGCCAAGGTCGCAGCGCAGAAAGCGATCGTCGACCGCGCCCGCTTGAATGTTGTCTATTCATCCATTAAAGCTCCCATATCTGGTCTTATAGGAGACTCGAAGGTTCCCGTAGGCGGTTTGGTCACCGCTAACTCTGAAACAGCGCTAACGACGATAGTTCCACTCGATCCTATCTGGGTACGTTTCAAAGTGACTGAGGCGCAGTATTTACAGTACAAGAAAAACCACACCGGTGGTCCACCACCTCTTCAACTGTATTTGGCCGACGGTTCGCACTTCCCTTATACGGGCAAGGTTTCAAACGCCCTCAACGAGATAGATCGAAAGACGGGCACTCTCGAAATTCAAGCTTCGTTTCCGAACCCACAACACTCAGTCCTTCCCGGTCAGTTCGGAAGAGTGAAATACGTTCGAGACAATCGACCAGACGCGATCACTGTGCCCATCAAAGCCGTTCAGCAGACTCAGAACTTGACGAGTGTGTTTGTGGTCAATGCCAAAAACGTAGTTGAATCCAGGGCTGTAACACTCGGCTCCAGGGTCGGCGAAAAGTTCGTCGTAGAGGAAGGAATTAGCTCCGGCGAACGGATTATCGTCGAAGGGCAGTTGAGCGTGCGTCCAGGAATGACCGTCCAACCATCTTCTCCTCGCGGAGGCGAAATGGTCACTGCATCCGGTGCCCAGCACCTGAGGTAAGCCATGGCGAAGTTTTTCATTCTGAGACCTGTATTCGCTATGGTAATCGCAATTACCATAGTAATTCTGGGTGCAATAGCAATTCCCGGTCTTCCAGTTTCCAGTTATCCACAAGTCGTACCACCACAGATTCAAGTCACTGCCACCTACCTGGGAGGCAATGCTCAAGACCTCGAGAAAACGGTTGCACAGCCGATTGAGGAGCAGCTCGTGGGACTGGACGGAATGCTCTATTACCAATCGATGTGCTCCAACAATGGGCAATTGACCCTCAATGTCACCTTCAAGCTGGGCACCAATCCTGATATCGCCTCCGTTCAAACACAAAATCGCGTAAACCTGGCACTGCCGCGACTTCCGCCGGAGGTTCAGCGCCAGGGTGTCAACGTCAAGAAAGTGTCATCACAATTCTTGATGGCGATCAGTCTAATCTCCCCAGACGGCCGCTATGACTCCAAGTTTCTCACCAACTATGCGCAAATCAATCTGGTCAATCAACTGGGAAGTCTCGGCGGAGTTGGCGAATCCCGACTTGGATCGCAAGACCTCTACTCTATGCGAATCTGGGTGGACCCCGACAAGCTCACTCAATACAATTTGACTGCCACCGACCTCAGTACCGCCATCGCCGCTCAGAATCGTCAAAATCCTGCTGGCGCGCTTGGTGAAGCTCCCGCACCGCGAGGAACCGACATCCAGTACTCGGTCTCA
>CAYTDR010000173.1:7828-11043 GCA_964436185.1 uncultured Candidatus Obscuribacterales bacterium
ACCCGGACGTTTAGCCGATCCCAAACAGTTCGAAAATATTGTTCTGAGAGCCTTGCCTGATGCCTCCCTGCTTAAGATTGGCGACGTCGGACGAGTCGAGCTCGGCTCTCAAACCTACACGGGATTCAGCAGGCTTAACGGCAAACCCTCCAGCAACGTCATCATCTATCTTTCGCCGGGAGCCAACGCCGTCGCTACCGCTGATGCGGTTCTCGAATACGTCAATGACGCTAAGAAGAGTTTTCCTTCCGGCGTTGATTTCGTCGTTCCGTACAACTCCACAATGTTCGTCAAAGCAGCGATTGAAGACGTGGTCAAAACTTTGCTTGAAGCAGTCGCATTAGTGATGCTGGTCGTCTTCGTGTTCCTGCAAAATTGGCGGGCTACCGTAATTCCACTGCTGACGGTGCCGGTGGCGATTGTCGGTACATTTGCAGTGTTTCCACTGCTCGGCTTTTCGATTAACATCACCAGCATGTTTGGTTTGGTCCTTGCTATTGGTATCGTCGTTGATGACGCCATAGTGGTAGTGGAGGCGGTGCAAAGGCACATCGACGAGGGCATGGATCCGCGCGAAGCTACCATCCTCGCTATGGAGGAAGTTTCCGCTCCGGTCATTGCAATTGCGTTTATCCTCGCCGCTGTATTCATTCCCGTTGCCTTCATCGGCGGAATCAGTGGCGAGATCTTCAAACAGTTCGCCTTGACCATCGCCGTATCTGTCTTGTTATCAGCCTTGAACGCGCTGTCTTTGAGTCCGGCACTCTCAGCGATCCTGCTGCGTCCAAGCACTTCCAAGCGAAACATATTCTCTCCTCTGTTTGACGCATTCAACAATGGATTCACATTCCTGCATGGGAAGTACGACTCCGTAGTTGCGCTGCTGGTCAGAAAAGCACTAATTGCGGTGGCAATTTTGGTAGTCGTCGTGATCGGCACGTTTGCTATATCGAGGGCTTTGCCGACAGGATTTCTGCCCGACGAAGATCAGGGAGCGTTTTTCACCAGCATCAGACTACCGGACGGTGCATCTACTGAACGGACCGATAGGATCTGCAAAAACATCGAGAAAATCATCAGTAAAATCGACGGCGTCAACACTTACTTCACAATCGGTGGTCTCGACATAGCCACAGGAACAGCAAATTCGAACGTTGCCACCATAATCACGACGTTGAAACCGTGGGATGAACGCCGTCCTTCTGAGCTGCACCTGGACGCCATACTAGCCTCTGCGCAAAAGCAATTCATGCAGGTACGGGAGGCGCGAATATTCGCGTTTGGTCTGCCGCCGATTTTGGGATTGAGCGTTACCGGTGGTTTCCAATTCATGCTCGAGGATCGCGCCGGCGGTAATATCGATGAATTGGCGGCGGCAGCAGAACGGCTCACCGCGGCAGCGGCCAAGAGACCGGAGTTGGCCAACGTAATCAGTACATTCAGGCCGGCTGTTCCTACCTATGTAGTGGACGTCGACAATGACAAGCTGCAGACGCTCGGAATCAGCCCTACCGACAGTTACAACACCCTGCAAACGTTCCTTGGCGGACTCTACGTCAACGACTTCAACGTGTTCGGTCGCACCTGGCAAGTTCGCGTTCAGGCAGAGCCCAAGTTTCGGGATGAACCGGCCGACATAGATCGATTCTATGTAAAAAATTCCAGCGGTGACATGGTACCCATTTCCACGGTTGCATCGATACGCCCATCTGCTGGTCCTGACGTAATCTACCGGTACAATCGCTATCGCGCGGTGCAGATCCTCGGCGGACCGGCTCCAGGATACTCGAGCGGGCAAGCCATTCAAGCGATGCAAGAAGTGGCGCAAAGCGCTATGCCGGCAGGTTTTGCCTATGAATGGACGGGAACTACCTATCAAGAACGGCAGGCAGAAGGCAACGAGCTCGCCATCTACGGGCTTGCGTCCGTGCTTGTTTTCCTTTGCCTGGCAGCGCTATATGAACGATGGTCGATACCGCTGGCGGTGCTTCTTGCTGTGCCGCTAGGAATGCTTGGTGCACTCCTGGGTATGTATGTTAGAAGTTTTCCGTACGACCTTTACACCAAAATCGGAATTGTCACACTGATCGGTTTGTCCGCAAAGAATGCCATTCTGATCGTTGAGTTTGCCATGGAGCGGCGCGACCACGGGGCAACTGCGGAAGAGGCGGCGCGCGAAGCGGCCAGCTTGCGGTTGCGTCCTATTTTGATGACCTCTTTCGCCTTTATCATGGGTGTTTGGCCTCTGGTAATCGCCATCGGGGCAAGCTCGGGCGCGCGGCGCTCATTGGGAACAGCCGTGTTTAGCGGAATGATTTCAGCGACTTTCCTGGCGATTTTTGTGGTTCCCGCGTTGTATGTTTTGGTCGAGAAATATTTTGGTGGCCGACGAAAGCGGAAGGTGGAAGCGGTTGCTAGCAAAGAAGAGCCGGAAAAAGCATTGACTTCACGCGAGAAGTAGTTCAATTTCTCAATTCATGGGCGTCATCTTTTGCGCCGACAACCAGTGCTTCTAAGGATGACTCTCACCCGCGTGATAATCAGTCTCTGTGCGCGATATCGCACACAGCGGGCAAACTTCGCTTGACCAATGTTTAGGGTGAACAGTTGCCTGTATCCAGCCGCCCCATGTGTTTGCACTGCCACGCAGCAGTTGACTTTCAACATCAAGAGAGGCTCGTTCCAGATAAAGCATCGGCAAGAGCTCAAAACTTTTGCGTATGGTCGCCTGAAGATGAGGCGACGTTTGTGCCAAAGCCTCTAATCTGCGACTGTCCTTAACGGCCCACTGATAGTACAGATGGGCAGCTTTGAGGTTGCCGCGATGCTCACAAATCGCACCCATATCGTATGCCGCGATTCGAGCATAAATCGCCGGCTCGTTCTTCAGCGCATACAAGAAAAGCTGCCAGCTCTGCTTCTCCAGTCCAGCCTTCCAGCACCGAGTTCCTGCATTCAAAATAGCTTCCGGATCGCGTGAACCAAATCCATATGTCAGTTTAAACGTATCGTCGAGTCTGGCCTTCAGCTCCGGAACCATCAGCTCGCCTATTTTTTCGAAGATCGGACCTTGTCCGAGATGCCACGCGATAACAAAATTGGAAAATGCACTATACGGATCGCCTACTCCACGATACGCCTCACCGGCTCCATAGAAGTAGCGAGGGTCCTTCGGCTTTCGCCTTCGGCGTTTCACCCGAGCATGACCTCGGTTC
>CAYTDR010000174.1:0-11026 GCA_964436185.1 uncultured Candidatus Obscuribacterales bacterium
GGCCGGCGAGTCCACGCTCTGCGCCGGTTGCGGTCACGACGCCATCAGCATGCATATCATCCGTGCCTGCCACGAGTTGGGCGTCAATCAGTACGACGTGGCCAAGCTCAGCGGCATCGGCTGCTCGAGCAAAACCCCGGCCTACTTCCTGGGCAAATCGCACGGCTTCAACTCTGTCCACGGGCGAATGCCGTCCATCGCCACCGGCGTCCACCTCGCCAATCGAAATCTCCGCTTGCTCGCCGTCAGCGGCGACGGAGACACGGCTAGCATCGGGCTGGGACAGTACAGCCACATCATTCGGCGCAATGTGCCGTTGGTCTACATCGTGGAGAACAACGGTGTTTACGGCCTGACCAAGGGGCAGTTCTCTGCCACCGCCGATAGGGGCGCGCCGAACAAGAGAGGCGTGCTCAACGAGTTCGATGCCATCGACCTCTGCTCCCTGGCCATGACGCTGGGTGCTACGTTCGTTGCCCGTTCGTTCTCCGGTGACGTTCAGCAAGTGAAGGCGCTGGTCAAGGCCGCCCTTTCGCACCAAGGCACGGCTATCCTCGACATCATCTCGCCGTGCGTGACGTTCAACAATCATGAGGGCTCCAAGAAGAGCCTCAAGACCGCGCGGGACTCGGAGGTGCCGATTCAGGATCTGCAATTCGTGCCCTTCTTCGAACAGATCACAGTGGACTACGCGGAAGGCACGACCAAAGATGTCGTTCTTCACGATGGCTCCAAGATCGTGCTGAAAAAGCTCGAGCGCGACTACGATCCGACCGATCGTCGCAAAGCCGTCGACCTGCTCGAGGAGTGCCGGACCGATGGCAGCTTCCTGACCGGGCTCATCTACATCGACACCACGAAGAGCAGCCTGGGTGACGTGATGGAACTACCGCCGGTGGCACTCTCGGCCCTTCCTCCGTCGCACCTTCGTCCCGGCAAGGACGTCCTCGACAAGATCATGAACGGCCTGCGCTGACGTAGCGAAGAGCCCCAATCACAGGGGTTCTTGCGCAGAATAAGTCATGTTCCGGATTGACGAGATTCGCGAACGAAGCAGCGCTTGATTGAGGAGAACCCGGGTCACTGACTCGGGTTCTCCACTGTCGTCGAGAAGTTAAGCCGCTCTGATTGGAAGTCTCCCGTCAATCGGGTTCCGTTATTTGTTCGAGAACATGCATGTTGAATTTCGGACACCGAGTCACTGACTCGGATTCACCATAACCTTACAGGCAAGGACCTATAATGAACACAGTTCGCCTTCTCCGCCTTCCGCTGGTTGCCATCGCTTCTGCACTAATCGCGTTCAGCCTGGTTGGCGACGCGTTCCCGGCTGGTGTTCTCAGTCTCGCCGTCTACGCAGTCCTGGTTCCGCCGATGCTCCTTGCCGAAGGGCGTCTCGACGTCGCCGTCTGGCGCAAGTGGAAGCTGAAAGACGATCCCAAGAGCGAACTCAACACTCGCGCCAATGACATGATTCGAGTCGCGGTGCGGATGGTCGTGTACATTGGGCTATCGGGGCTGGTTTTCTTCGCCGTCGGCTCGCTCCTGCCCTCGGTGATCGCGCTCAAGTTCGGCATCTTCACCGCCTTGCAGTTGGGCTTCCTGCCAGTCATGATTCCCGGCGTGCTTCTGGGATTGATTCCGGCGGTTGACACGACCTCGCGCGCCCGCCAATAGTTCGGAAACGGTCAGTATCAGCGCGGAGGTCGGTGATGCCAGCAGAGAACCTGCAAGATGCAGTTGCTCTGCTGGCATCAAAAACACTCGGAGAAGCCTATGAACAGCGATGCTTGCTCCAAGTGTTTTTTTGTCGGCGAGAATACGACGAAAAGTAGTAGAAAAATCTGAAAAATGTTGGAAAGCGAAGGGAGGAGAACGGGGCTCGCGCAGAGCCAGTTCCCTTCCCTTCAGACGCTAATCCGGTTTAGCCGCCAGTTCAAACTGAACTGAATTAACCAAGACAGCGAGATGCCAAGACTTCCGCCTCGGTGAAGAGCCCCGGCTGAGTTGGATATGCTCGAGCTGACAATTCTCGTGGATTTTCCATGCCTCGTCGCACTTTCTCTTTGCCCACAAGCATTCGGCCAGGAGCTTGAGAGTTCGGTCATGAGCAGGGTCAAAGGTGCGGTTGAGATTCTCTCCAGGACGTTCTGAGAACTCCAAAATCCAGCGAATGATAGCGTAATCGAGCTTGAAGACAAAGACAATATCGAGAGCGCGAGAAAGGCGTTTTAACGGTGCTTCTGGTGTTCTTCTCATCCTCGCGCTTTAGTCGGGAGCCACCGCATGCGATGCGCTATTTAAACCGCCAGGTATGCTCGCGGTTTTCCCATCCTCTTCGATTTGAGGTAGGGCGAATGTTATGGAACGGCTGGGGCGGGTTTTCTTGTACGATTGTTTGTACGAGGCAAGTTTCGCTGCCGAATTTGTGCGAATGGCTGCTTAACCTCACCTTAATCCGTGCTATGTCAGGATGGTATCAGGCAGAAAAATGCTAAGGAGAAAAATATGAGACGCCAAAGACGCGAGAGATTCTTCGGAAAACTAGTATTCAGCGCCCTCTTATCACTTGCGGCACATCTAGTAGCGGACATTCCAATACTTCGAGCAGTCGTCGGCATTTTTGCGTTTGCTGCATAAACTCTTTGCTGACAGGGATTGGGGAGAGCTCTTGAGAAAATCACAGGGCTCTCTTTCGTTGAACAGGTGCTTCCGGCAATTAGAGCTATCTCCGCCGACTGTCGGAAACAGTAGTTCTGTACCAGGTTACTAATTAAAGTTATTTGCTCCGTTCCTCGGCGAGGAACGATTTGCGTTCTGCGCATCACCATTGAAACGTGCACTTTGAGCTATTCTTGGAACGTTCGCTCCAATGGTCTAAATTAGCATTTTGGCTACTGCTATGAGAAGGACGGCAGCCAGCAATCGTCGCAATCCTCGTCCTGTCGAGATCTTCGCTCCATAAACGGACCCGAGAATTGCTCCCACGAGTGCACAAAGAAGATAAGGAATGACATTGGAATAGGTGAGAGTACCGGAGACTCCTCGTCCAATCAAGCCGGAAATTGAGTTGAGAAGGATAAAAAGCGCGGACGTTGCCGATGTCGTTTTCGGATCTGCCCATCTCATCAGAATCAAAATCGGACTGAGGAACACACCACCGCCAATACCAATGGCTCCTGATATGAAACCAAGCACAGCGCCGATGGTTCCTGCCAACCACAGTTTCGGTTGTTGGGAAAACCGTTCGCTCTCCTGGCCTGCGTCTTGCTTGTAGAAGGCCAGCCGGAGCGCCGTGAGCACGAGTGTGGCAGCCAGGAGCCAGGTGTATTGCTCTTTCGACACCGGTAAAAGCGCTCCCAGAAAGGCGCAAGGTATTGACAGTGCGACGAAGGGCGCTGTCAGACGGAGAGAGAGAAAGCCCGCTCGAGCAAAGAAGGCGAGGGAGATACCGGCAGTAACGCAGTTGAGCGTCAGGGCCGTAGTCGACATTACCGCCGGTGGCACACCGAACAGCGACATTGCTGCTAGATATCCGGTCGCGCCGCCATGTCCGACCGCCGAATAAAGCAGAGCGACAAGGAAAATGAGTAAAAGCACTACAGGGTTCAAAACGGTTCTTCCCCTGGGAGGTCACTGTAGATTATCACAGGTCGATATTCGACTCTCAAACTGGCGCTCATCGATAAACCAGTGATATTGAGGGCGATAGTTGAGATCGGCTATTTTAGCTCGCGCAGGGAGCGACTCGTTTTGCGATCTTCTTGACACCCGGTTTCAAAGCCGTTGTTCAGTTCTGCTAACTCAGTTTTTGCTCTTTCACTCAAAAGTCGTTTATGTCTGAAGAAATGACCTGGAAACTTTGGATATGGTGAGGACAACTCTGATCCTTTTCTCCTGCGAGAACTCTCCCACAACCTATCTAACCCAACTGTTAATAGTTCACTGCACATTGTGCTGTGGGACGAGCATCCTTGGATCAGAGCGTCCTCTAACCTAACCAGAAAGAAGCCAACTATGCTCGAATTCCTCTTCGGATCCAAAAAGAAGAAAGCCTCTGTCGCTGCGCCTGCCGCCGTGCCGACCGCCGCCGCCTCCACTGCCACCTCCACTGCCACCGCCGTCCTCGAACGTGAGCCGGAACTCCCCGAGCTCGAAAAGGTTCGCAAGAACTACTCGAAACCCCTGCTCCCGCGCGACGAAGTTGTCATCAAGGGTGATATCGACGAGATTCTCCGCCAGCGGACCGACACGGTTCAGGCGAAAGATCTCGCCGTTGCGCACGTCAAGTCCGAGATCGAAGAGACAAAACGGCTTGCCGACAAAGCGATGCTCGGTCTGCTTGCCATCGAAGCCGATCTCAAGGCCTCTATCATTGCCAGGCGTGACAATGACATCAAGGCTCTCAATGAGAAGATCGCGACTCTCGAGACCAAGTGCAGGACAATCTGCGAAGATCTCGACCGCAAAACGCGAGTGCTCAATATCGAGCTCAACGTCCGTCCGATCGATCTCCGGTTCCAGCGCATCGATATGTCCTTACTGAAGCAAAACCGGAAGGTGGATGGCATGGTCTTCGAGGTTCCCAAGTTCGGCTTGTTCTCGATTGACGATGGACGATCCGCGATTGCGGTTCAGGGTTCCTATTACAGAGATTCGACTGCGACATCCTTCCCCATCTGCTTCGCTTCAATGTTGAACCTGGACAATCTGAAGCAGTACGCAGCCACCCAATGTCGGAGTAAGCAATGGAGCGCGTACAACGTCAAGGTCGAGGCTACCTTCAAGGGCGCCATCCCGGCTCCTATTCGTGAGTTGCTCGTCGATTCCAAGAAAACCTTTGAGAGTGTGTACCTCGTCAACGAGCCGGAGTGGAAGGTGGAGGAAGTGGCAGTTCCCTTCGCCCCGCCCCGAGACCCGCTCGTGATCGGTTGCCGAGACGGCTTCTACTGGCTGATTGCCAGCTTTGACACCACGCCTGCCGAAGAGTACATTCGTCGCGAGTTCACCCAGGGCGAGCTGAAAGACCTTCGCGGTTAATGCGATAGGTTCGGCTTCCGGCCCGAGGGAAGAAAAATAATCTGACGTAGTCAGAGAATCCAACGGATCTAGTCTAATTACACTAGATCCGTTGACTACCTGTCATGCGCCACGCGCCTAGCAACTACCCACTATTCTTCGAATTTTCGTGTGATCCAAAAACTATCGAATATAGTGAGAATGGAGGGTGAAATAAGGGAGGGTAGTTGGCTCCAGAGAGAAAGCGTTCCGATGTTGTGTTGGTCATCCGATTTGCGGCGGCAAGCATTCTGCAGAACCACCGGAGAGGGCAATTTCTCAATGCCCTCTCCAGCAGCTTGCTCACTCGCATATCAATCGCTGACGAACTTGTCTCCAGCGATTAAATGTCCAGGACGATCGGTTCCCGGTCTTGCGGACTGTAGTTTTCGTTGAGCGATGCCGCGTTCACGAAGATGATCCCGTCCCTTTCTTCCATGCCATAAGCGTGGTGGGCATGACCAAAGGCGTGGATTCGCGGTCGCACTGCCAGAACTCGTTCTAGCAGAAACGCATCTCCAATTGATGGCCAAACCGGAGTCCAGTCGCGGATTCCCTGCGGCGGACCGTGCGTCACCAGAATATCCAATTTGTCAGGCATCTTGGCCCACTTTGCTTTGAGCTCGGGTGAGGTGCGGGGCAAATTGAATGCGAGCTTCTTGTGCTCGGGCTGCCAGGGACTACCGTAGATACGGAGGCCGCCAATCTCGATCAGCTCGTCCTCCAGGTAGATGGCGTTGGGAACCAGCGCTCGAGCGGTTGCCTGATCTTGCTCGAACGGGAAATCATGGTTGCCGGCCACGAAGATTTTGTGTCTGTGTGGCAAGGCCCCCAGCACCCGGTTAAACTGTTCAAGATGAGCGACGTCACCACGCATGGTGACGTCGCCACAATGGATGAGCATGTCTCCGTCAGGAACGGCGATTTTGCTCAGCTTATTGTGTGTGTCGCTGATGAACACAATTCTCATTGTTTAACAGCTCCTCGTCGATGAGTAAGATTGAGAAAGCAGTTCTCGCGCTGCACGCAGCAAACTCCGCGGCCGCGGAGTTGCTTCAGCACAGACGTGCGTTTGCGCAGTTGTTTGCGCCTCATGGCGAATACGTTCAAGCCCCTGCTTATGCCGAAGTCGAAGCTCAGGTCGTGAACAGGAGTGTGAGGACGGCGATAGTTCCCGCCGTCGAAATCAATGACAGCGCCTGTAGTGGCATCAGTGCCGCGAACACGACGCAGGCACCGGCAGCCAGAAGCCCCAGGGCACGGTAGCCCAGGTAGCTTCGCCTCCCGCGGAACAGCACACTGAAGAGAGCGAGCGTGCCTGCGCCGCCGACTAGCTGTGACTGGAACTCGACCATGAACACGGCAGCGATAAGCGCGCCGAGAGCGGCGAGCAAGCCCAGAGCCATGTCGCCATACTTGTTGACGAATGCCATGAAAGCCGAATCCTGATCGTTCCCGGAGGGATTGTTGTTGCCTTGCGACATGTTTAATCTCCTTGAGATTCTGATGTCGCCGAGCATGAGGTTCCTCATGCTCGGCTATGGCAGGAAAGAGTTGTCCCTCTGCAGAAAGGGTCGGATGAAGAGCGACGCTTCGCTTACGGAGTAGTCGCCGAAGACTTCGGCGCGGTGGAGAGGGTCCCCAGCAGGCGCTGGAGGTCATCTGCCGAGGAGAACGCGCCGATGGAGCCGCGCACGATCTTGTCCTCATGGATGATGACGAACGCCGGCATTCGCACGATGCCATGGGCAAGCGCCAGGACTAGGTTGTCCGGCTTTGCGACGTTGGCCGAGACGACCTTCACCTTGCCTGCATTGTCCCAGGCGAATTTAGCGACCGCGTCCAGTTGTTTCTGGTCACGAGGATGCTTCTCGTCCTCGACGTAGAAGTAAATGAGCACCGGCTTGCTGTTCTTCACCTGTTCGACTTCCTGCTCCCAGTTGAAGTAGCTCACCTGTGTGACGGTGCCGTTGATCTTCCGGAACTCGTGGTCCTTGTAGAGGAAGAAACCACCAACGCCGAATGCGAGAACCAATGCCAAAATCAGTCCGTTTTTGAGATTCATGTACGTCATGTCCTGTGTTAGTTTTCGTGTCGCCAGTCCCACTCGCCGCGCACTTTTCTCAGAAGGCGACAGCGGGTGGGCGAAAACAACCTCCCGGCTGTGAGCCAGGAGCATATTTGGAAGAACGCCGCCCTTACGTGGACAGCGTTGCAGAGGGTCGTGTCAGTTTGAGCGGATTGAGCAGCCGTTTCAAGGCGCGCTCACCGAGCTTAGTTTCACGCAGAGCGACGGTGAAGATCGACTCTCCGGATTTGGCTGCGAGCTTCGCCAGACGAGCCGCTTCGTCATAACCAATCTTCGGCACGAGGGCCGTCGCCAGTCCAAGTCCGTTTTCAACCAGCTCCGGACCACGGGTTGTGGCCTTGAGTCCGTCGACGCACTTGAGGGCGAAGTTGGTACACGAGTTGGAGAGGATTTCAATCGACTGGAGCAAGTTGTGCGCTGTAACCGGGAGCATGACGTTGAGCTCGAAGCTGTCGTACTGCCCCGAAAGCGAGATCGTCAGGTCGTTGCCCTGAACCTGCGCGCAAACCATGCGCAGAGACTCAGCGATCACCGGATTGACCTTGCCTGGCATGATGGAGCTTCCCGGTTGCACTTCAGGCAGCTCCAGCTCAGCAAAGCCGGCGCGCGGACCGCAACCCATCCAACGAATGTCGTCGGCGATTTTCTTCAGGCTGATAGCGAGAACACGCAGCGAGGCGCTCACCAGCACGACGTCGTCGATGGTCGATTGAGAACGAAAGTGGTTGGAGCTCTCGCGCATCTTCTTGCCGACCTGCGCAGAGATCAGGCAGCAAGCCGTTTTGGCAAAGCGGGGATGAGTGTTGATGCCGGTACCAACTGCGGTGCCACCCAGCGCCAGCCGGGTCAGTCCGCGACTGGCAGTGCGAATCGCTTTCGCCGCTTCTCGAACCTGCGCCGCATAGCCGCCGAACTCCTGCCCCAGGGTCACCGGTGTGGCGTCCTGGAGATGGGTTCGTCCCGTCTTCACGACAGTGCGAAACTGGCGCGCTTTGTTTGCGAGGCTTGCTTCCAGCACTTTCAGCGCCGGCAGAAGTTTGTCCTCGATGCCGAGCAAGGCACTGAGATGCAGAGCCGACGGAATCACGTCGTTGGAAGACTGACCGAGATTGACATGGTCGTTGGGATGAACGGAATTGCGATCGTCAGGTGAGCGAGAGAGATGCTCTCGAGCGCGCCTGGCGAGCACTTCGTTCATGTTCATATTCGTCGAGGTTCCCGACCCTGTCTGAAAAACATCGACAACAAAGTGCGAATCGAACTTGCCTTCAAGTACTTCGTCGCATGCGCGAACGATTGCCCGGGAGATGTCGGAACCTAGCAGTCCAAGACTGGTGTTCGCTTCCGCCGCCGAACGCTTGATTATCGCCAGCGCTCGATTGAACTCTCGCGAAAGCCGAAGACCGCTAATGGGAAAGTTCTCCACCGCCCGTTGCGTGCTCGCACCCCAGTAAACATCCGCTGGCACCTGGACTTCGCCCAGAGAATCGCGCTCTGTGCGAGTCGAGCCTGGTTTAGACTCTTGCGCCATTGGCTACACCTTTCATTTCCTTGGTGCTGCTTTATGAGAAGCAGCCAGAGAGTCAATCTGGTTTATTCATCCCGACTGACAGAAAGTCAGCTGAAGACGAACAAAACAAAGTTAGGAGTGAAGATATTGCCGGAGAAAAGAAAGGTTGAAGCGATCGGAAGTTATGCATCAGAGCTTATTCGTGGGAGAGTTCGGGATGCAAGCATTAGCTTTTGATCTTATTTTAATGATAATTCGTCCTTCTCACAGTTTTGCCACTGAGCACAACTAACGAATCTCTGCTTGCTCGCGAGAATTGAGCTAATATAATTGGTCAAAGCGCTGAAACCCTCCACGAGTCTGCGGTTTTTCGCCCGGGGATGAAAAGTGAAAAACCGATCGACAACAAATCCTTCCGATTTCGAGCATATGAGGCTTCAACTGAGCTTGCTTGCCAAGGTATGCTTTTTAGACATCGAGCCTGACGGAAGCCGATGTTTAAATGACCTATCTCAGTGAGCCTGTCTTTGGGCTTGACTGGACACTGGAAATTCACGTCGCCATTCGAGCGCAGGTGCGTGCATAGATGACAGCAGATACTCAACCAGTAGCCAACAGACCGATTCAGTTTCGGCTGAAGACGATGGTTATTGCGAGAATTCTTGCTGAGGTGAGCGTCTGTTTGATTCTCGCCATCCTACCGATTGTTCTGCTAATAACCGGGCATCTGGCGAAACTCTCCATCACAATCAAAGTGGTGCTTTTCTCTCTTTCGATTATTGGTGCTCTTTTTATCCCTGCCTACGGTTTTGTCACCTGGCTGGTAGAAGTCTCGCCAGAAGGGCTGTCAACGCACTCTCTGTTCAACCAACAGCGATGTCGTTGGTCCGAGATCAAAAAAATCAAACGCCGTTCGAACTGGAACTGGCTGCGTTACGTAGTCGAACATGAAGGCGGAGAGCTCTCCTTCCCTGTCTGGTTGAAAGACTGCGACAAACTGGTGGCGATCATTCGCGGCCACCTCGGCGGACCCGGCGGCATGCCGATGGTCCATAACATGATTCGCGCGTTCTCCCAGGACCCTATTTCCATCATTTTTCAACTGTTTCAAACAGTCGGAGGCATAGGAATCGTAGTCGTATTCTGGTTCTTCTTCGCGGACATCGGCAAGCAGTCTTCTACCAACTCCTCCGACTCTCTCTTCGTTCTCGCTTTCTGCCTCATCCTTACGGCGCTTTGCGTCTGGCGTTCAGTCACTGTGGCTCTCATGCCCAGAATGGTTCAGCTCACTCCGACAGACCTGGTGATCAGGACATTCTTCTTTTCCCGCCAGATAAACTGGCAGGACGTGAAATCAATTGGTGCCTCAATGCCCATTATGCCTGAGGGATACACGGTCAAAACCGCCAAAGGCTCGTTCTTGATTGGCAACGGCATGGACTCGATGGATGAGCTGGTGGAAGCCATTCAAATACATTGTCCACAACCGATTAAGGCCGCGAAAAAGTGAGTTAGGAAGAACCGTTATTGTCTTGGAAAAACTGTTGAATCATCTTTCGATGCAGATCAAAGCAGATGTTCGAGGGCAGTTCGCTTCGTTTGAAAACCCTCACTTCGCTGGCGTCATCACCCGCTTTCATTCGCCCTCTGGCACGTTTTGCCAGGTAGAAAAGAATGAGAACATTGATTCCCTTGCCAGGTGAGAAGGCGCCGAGAAGCTTGTTGATGTCGACTTCCAGCCCTGTCTCTTCATAGACTTCTCTAATTGCAGACTCTTCCGGTTGTTCCCGTGCTTCCATGAAGCCGCCAGGGAGGCACCAGTCATCGATAAACGGTTCGAACTTGCGCTTGACCAGCACTATGCCGCCATCAGAGGGAACGAGAGTGGCAGTGACCGGTTTGGGATTGTCCCAGTGCACGAACTCACAAGCGCCGCAGGCAGGTCGATCACGACCACCTATTGCAAGTGTCTTCAAAATCTTGGTGCATAGCGGGCAGGAGTTCAAGTGAGGCAGTCCTATTCTGGACGATATCATGGATTTTACCAGGGAAGTATCCGACCGGTTTCACGACTCATTAAAACATTTTGTAAGCCGACATAGCCATGTGTGAAATCGTGGGCGCTACGGCATCTCGGCAAAGTTCGAGCACGCGTTCCCTCTTCATTCCTAAATAGAGATGCCAGGTGGAGTTGGTTTTCAAGAATCTTTAAGAGTAACGGCTTGTATCTTTTGCTCGAGACGGGCTCCATATGGGCGTTTTAGTATGAAAACGTGCACCATCTGTTAAGGAATTTCATCGCGCCATTTCAAAACCAGGCAATACCCTTGAGTGTTACCGTTTCGCTTATTTTTTGTTTGATACCACAA
>CAYTDR010000175.1:0-2535 GCA_964436185.1 uncultured Candidatus Obscuribacterales bacterium
GCAGGCTCGTGCGACCGGACACAGGTCTCATAAACCTTGCCGAGGTTCGCTGCCGCAGCAAGAGCAACAACGGTCTCATCCCAGCGCTTTGCCAAGAGCTGAAAACACCGGTTGCCACCGTTAAAAGCCAGCAACACTCTCAGTTGCAGCGTGGTCGCCTGGAGCTTCCCATTGCAGAACTTTAACCCGAATCGAATCCGATTGTAACCGGATTAATTAAACCATCACAAAGACGAAGTGACCGTATTCATGCGGATTTCGGACGCAGTCAAGGCTGCTCGTCTTGATTTAAGGTTATCCACGGGTTTGCTGCAGTTCTCCTGCACAGTCTATAATGGCTCACTAGATCGCTGGGTGCGGCGACGACCAGCGCACCTGGTCAGGGGGGAAACCCAGCAGCCAACGTTGTAATCTTCGGGTGTGTCCAGCGGTCTACTCTATACTTCATCTCCGGTCGTCACCCATCTGAGAAATGCCAAAAGAAGACATGACAACCTCGTCTAAAGACTCCACTAATCAGGATGAACAACGCTATCTCCTGGGTCAGATTCTGGTGGACCTGGGGTTCATCACCATTTATCAGCTGGACGAGGCACTGCAGATTCAGCGCAGCGATGACGACAACGGCAAGGAAAGAAAACCACTAGGACAGATTCTCCTGGAACTAGGTTTTTGCGGTCCGAATCAGTTGATTCGCGCTATTCAGGTGCAGTCCGAACTGCGCAAATTGAGGGAAGGAGAAGAAGGCTAGTTCCTCTTCTCCAGGCACATATCCCGATCCGCGCTGTAGCGCATTTTTTGCTCTTTTAACCAACCACATACTGATAAGAAAACTAGGGTTAAACCGATTTTACTTTTGTGGCATATCATTCTACAGTCTAGTTACAAAGAAGTTTGTTAGAGCGTTAAACTTCAAATTAGACTCTAGTCGATATAAGTAACCCAAACAACGATAGATTCCTGGTGAGCTTTTGGGTATCGGTGCAAAACTGATTATCGCCTTCGCCATCGTGATAGCCGTCATGGTGACCGGCTATTCGTTCTTCTCCTTCTACAGCGGTTTTCGAAGCACCAGGTTGGAGGCAAACGGACGGCTCAATCTCACCTTCGAGAAGTTCAATCGCGACACGGCAGCCCTCAAGGCAGCCTGCGAGCAGTTTGGTTTCGTGGTGCTGCGAGACAATGCAGTGATGACCGCCTTTATCAAAGGGGACCGTCAGGCGGCAAGCAATGCCCTGGACGCCCTGACTAGACGAGAAACCTTTCCTGGCTTTGTCACCCTCATAGACGCTAACGGTTCGGTGTTTTACAGCACGGAAACACGCAATCAGCACGGATACGCAGCGGCAAAGAATTGCCCGGCGGTGAGAAGAGTGCTGCAAGAAAAACGGCGATACAGCGGCTATACCGACTTTACCTCGACAAAAGTAATCGCGCTCTCCTCGCTTGTCCCAGTAGTTCAGGACGGCAAAGCCTTCAAGGGTATCGTGGCTGTCAGCCAGCCGATCTCGCCTGAGTATCTGACCGGAGAAATTACTAAGTTTGGTCTGGAAGAGCCTGAGCCGGTCAGAAATGTCGACATTATGGTGTACTCGCTCTCCAGCAAAAAAATCACCGCGGTCACTCCCGGAATCGGTGGAGGGGCAATACGCAATTTCGCCAAAGAGCTCAATGAGAAGAGTCTGGGTGCCATTCCGGGTTCAAAATATCCGCCCTTTCCCGACTTCATGACTAACCTGCTCATTCCTTTCAAACAGCCGACTACGGTGCGCAGTTTTGAGAAGGACGGTCGTTTCTGGTACGAATGGGAGATACCCGGTATCAAGAACGATAACGAGCCAGCCAAGGTCTATGGTGTGTTTCTTCTTGCCTCGCCTGTAGAGGATGTAACAGGAAGACTTTTGACAGCCTTCATGCTTGCCGGAATCTTTGGCGGAGCGTCGCTGGGGTTAGGTGTATTCTTCAGCCAACGCATCTCTACAAGCATCAATGAACCTCTGCGGTTCCTTATTGATAGAACTGAGGACATTGCCGAGCGTCGCAGGCACATCCCTCCCCTGGAAGGTCTCTCGGGAGAATGGCTGGAGCTGGGCGAGTTGATCGACACCGCCGTTACTACAATGAGATCCTCTACGCAAAGCTTGAAGACTAAGCTCACCAAACAAAAGGAAGAGCTGGAAGAGAAGTTACAGATCATGGAGACTTCCACGACAAAGATAGACAACTTGAACCGCCAGATCACAACACAGACCCGGCAGTTGACAGAGACATCAAAACAGATCGCTCAAGCCAGCAAACAAGCCATAGTCGTGCAGCATAAGCTCGACGCAGTGTTGCAATCGTCCACGGAAGGCTTCCTGATATTAGATATGTACGGCAACATACTCAGTGCCAACCCTGTGTTCCTCCACTGGATGGGAGTCACAGAAGGAGAGATTGCAGGACGTCTATGCTTCGATCTGGTTCGGCAACCTGGAGAGGGGCCACCCAACATGCAGTTTGGCGAAGCGTTCGCCACTCACGGAGGGGATCCAC